>NZ_BAAHCA010000711.1:0-2552 GCF_054776295.1 Streptomyces sparsus | reverse complement strand
GTCGCTCCGGCCGCCGGTGGGCACGGGGGCGCCGGTGGCCGGCGCGACCGTGCCGCTGAGCGCGCGGTCGCCCCGCGTTCCCCTTCGATCCTGACGTCCCAGCGGCGTCGGAGAGGTTGTGCACCGATGGACCGGATGAGCGGCATCGAGAAGGTCAGCAGAGTACGGCTGGGCGAGAACGGCCCCGAGACGGGGGTGCAGGGGTTCGGCGCCATGGGCATCAGCGAGTTCTACGGCGACACCGACGAGGCCGCCGCCCGGGACACCCTGGAAGCCGCGGTGGAGGCGGGCGTGACGCTCATCGACACCGCCGACATGTACGGTCGCGGCGCCAACGAACGGTTCCTGGCGCCGTTCGTCGCCGCGCACCGGGACGGCATCACACTGGCGACCAAGTGCGCGATGGTCCGGAGCGACGATCCGCACCACCGGAGCGTGCGCAACGACCGCGCCTACATCCGTACGGCCGTCGAGGGCTCGCTGCGCCGGCTCGGCACGGACGTCATCGACCTGTACTACATGCATCGCCGCGACCCCGAGGTGCCGCTCACGGAATCGGTGGGCGCGCTGGGTGAGTTGGTGGCCGAGGGCAAGGTCAGGTACCTGGGCCTGAGCGAGGTGACGGGCGGTGAGCTGCGCGAGGCGCACGCCGTGCACCCGATCACCGCACTCCAGTCGGAGTGGTCGCTCTTCTCCAGGGACGTCGAGCGGAGCGCGGTGGGAGCGGCAGCCGAGCTGGGCGTCGCGTTCGTGCCGTACGCGCCTCTCGGCCGTGGTTTCCTCACCGGTTCGTTCGCGGACGCCGGCACCGACCTCCCGGACGGGGACTTCCGACGGTTCCAGCCGCGCTTCACCGGTGACAACGCCCGCCGGAACGCCGAGTTGCTGGTACCGCTGCGCGACATCGCGGCGGACCACGGGGTGAGCGCCGCACAGGTCGCACTGGCCTGGGTGCACCAGCGTGCCGAGGTGCACGGACTGACCGTCGTCCCGATCCCCGGAACCCGCAGGCGCTCCCGGCTCCTGGAGAACGCCGCGGCGACGCGCGTCAGGCTGACGGACGGGCAACTGGCCCGGTTGGAGCCGATCGCGGCTCGCGTCGTCGGAGACCGCTACCCGGACATGTCGTCCACCTCGGCGGCCCGCGAGTAGGCGCGGGAGAGCGGGAAGTGGGCGGTCCGGCCGAGTCGGCCCCCCCCCCGCTAGGGTGGTGGCCCCGGCCCCGCGCTCGGCAGTCCTGGCTCCGGGCCGGTTCGCGCTCGGCACTGGCCGGCTCCGGCGGGACGCCGACGGCGGCGGGCCACGGGGAGGACCGGAATGGAGCAGCAGCACGGGGGCGTCCGCGCGGCGCAACGCCGGGCCGTCATCTTCGACATGGACGGCACGCTCTGCGACGTGCGCGGCATCCGCCATCTCATCGACGGCCCCGGCGGCTTTCACGCCTTCCACTCGGCCTCGGTCGACTGCCCGCCCCACGAACACGTCGTCAGGGCGGCGCGGGAGGCGGGTGCGGCGGGGCTGGCGGTGCTCGTCGTGACAGCCAGGACGGTGCGCTACCGGCCGCACACCGCGATGTGGCTGGCGCTGCACGGGGTGCCGTCCGATGCCATGTGGATGCGGGCGGCCGGTGACGCACGGCCGGACTTCGAGGTGAAGCGGGACATCCTGCGCCGGATCCGCAGCCGGTTCCACCCCGTGCACGCCTGGGACGACAACCCGAACGTGGTGCGTCTGTGGCGCCGTGAGGGCATCCCGGTCACGGTGGTTCCCGGGTGGGACGCCGAAAGCCGGAAACACCGGAACCGCGGGGAGAACGGTCCTGGTGGACGCTGACGGCCCGCTGCCCCGCCCGGCGGCTCGGGATCGCGCGGACGGGGCTGCCGGGTGGCGCGTCAGAGCGGAACGACGTCGTCCGCCTGGGGCCCCTTGGGGCCCTGGGTCACCTCGAACTCGACCTTCTGGCCTTCGTTGAGTTCGCGGTAGCCGGCACCGGCGATGGCCGAGTAGTGGACGAACACGTCCGGGCCTCCCCCGTCCTGCTCGATGAATCCGAAGCCCTTCTCGGAGTTGAACCACTTCACTGTGCCTGTAGCCATGCTGGATCTCCTTGGGCGGAACGCCGTGCGTTCCGTGTCGTGCGGTGTGCGAGGTGATCGTCATGCTCCGGGGGCACGGTGGGAAGTCGACACGCCGCGCGGCAGCCGGGCGGGTGGGGCGGCGACGTCCGGTGCCGGCGAGGCGGGGTCGCCCGCCTCACGTGCGGGACTCCAGTGCGCGGCGCGTGTCGTCGCCGTAGACACCGGTCTCGTCACCCCGGACCCCGTACCAGACCTGGAAGCGGGCCACCGCGCTGCTGAGGGCTTCGTCGTAGCGGCCGTTGACGGCCCCGCCCGGGTAGACGTCGGGGACGCGCAGCAGGCGCACCTGGAGGTCGGCCACCGCCGGACCGGTGTCCCCCTCGCTGAGGGTCCCGGCTACCCGCGGGGCTGCCGTCCCCGGACCCGGCTGCGAAGGCGCGGGCGGTTGCGGCGCGGGCCGCGGGGGCGGAGTGG
>NZ_BAAHCA010000710.1:0-2553 GCF_054776295.1 Streptomyces sparsus | reverse complement strand
CCGGAGCCCGGAGCCCGCGACGCCCCCGGTCAGCCCGCCGGGCCCATCAGCGGGCCCGGCGCCGGAGCCCTGGCGCGTGCGCTACTTGGCGCCGCGTGCCAGGAACGCCAGCAGGTCCTGACGGCTCACCACACCGGTGGGCTTGCCCTCGACGAGCACCACGGCCGCGTCGGCGCCCTCCAGCACCGCCATCAGGTCACCGACCGGCTCACCGGAGCCGACGTGCGGGAGCGGCGGGCTCATGTGCTTCTCCAGCGAGTCGCCGAGTGAGGCGCGCGTGGTGAACAGGGCGTCCAACAGTTCCCGCTCGACGACGGACCCGACCACCTCGGCGGCCATCACGTCGGGGTGGCCGGCGCCGGGCTTGACGATCGGCATCTGCGAGACGCCGTACTCGCGGAGCACGTCGATGGCCTCCCCGACGGTCTCCTCGGGGTGCATGTGGACGAGGGAGGGCAGCGCGCCCTCCTTGTACCGCAGCACGTCGGCGACGCGGGCGGCCGTCGGCTCGCCCTCCTCCAGGAAGCCGTAGTCGGCCATCCACTCGTCGTTGAAGATCTTCGACAGGTAGCCGCGTCCGCTGTCCGGAAGCAGGACGACCACCACGTCCTCCGGGGTGAGCCGCTCGGCGACCTCCAGGGCCGCGACGACGGCCATGCCGCAGGAACCGCCGACGAGCAGGCCCTCCTCCTTGGCGAGCCGCCGCGTCATGCGGAACGAGTCCTTGTCGGAGACGGCGACGATCTCGTCGGTGACCTCGCTGTCGTAGGCGCTGGGCCAGAAGTCCTCACCGACGCCCTCGACCAGGTAGGGGCGGCCGGAGCCGCCGGAGTAGACCGAGCCCTCCGGGTCCGCGCCGATGATCTTCACCGCGCCGTCGGAGACCTCCTTGAGGTACCGCCCGGTGCCGGAGATCGTGCCGCCGGTGCCGATGCCGGTGACGAAGTGCGTGATCCGGCCGTCCGTCTGCTTCCACAGCTCAGGACCGGTGGTCTCGTAGTGCGAGCGCGGGTTGGCCGGGTTGCTGTACTGGTCGGGCTTCCAGGCGCCGGGCGTCTCGCGCACCAGCCGGTCCGAGACGTTGTAGTACGAGTCGGGGTGCTCGGGGTCGACGGCGGTCGGGCAGACGACCACCTCGGCACCGTAGGCCCGCAGCACGTTGATCTTGTCCGTGGACACCTTGTCCGGGCAGACGAAGACGCAGCGGTAGCCCTTCTGCTGGGCGACGATCGCCAGGCCCACCCCGGTGTTGCCCGAGGTCGGCTCGACGATCACCCCGCCCGGCTGGAGCGCCCCGGACCGTTCGGCCGCCTCGATCATCCGTACGGCGATCCGGTCCTTCACCGAGCCGCCGGGGTTGAAGTACTCCACCTTCGCCAGGACGGTGGCCCCGTGGGGTGAGGTGACATTGTTCAGCTTGACCAGCGGGGTGTTGCCGACAAGCTCGATCATCGACTCGTGATACTGCACTGTGGTCTCCGCGATATGGGGGGCATCCGCGGTCGCGGGCCCTACCGGTAAGCCTATTGCGCGGCTCGCGCTCTAGGGGCGCGTTGCAGTCTGAGGTGCGCGGGGCAACACAGTGGTAGCGGATGCGCCGCGAACACGGTCGGCCACGATACGTGTCCGACCGGTCGGTCGGTAACAAGAGGGAGGCGGTCCACACACATGTCGAGAGCGAGGGTTGCGCGGCGGATCGCGACGGCCGCGGCATACGGGGGAGGCGGCATCGGGCTGGTGAGCGGCGCCGCGGTCGGGCTGCTGCTCGCCGAGATGAGGCTGGCCCGCCACAGGGTCGGCAGCTCCGACGACGAGCCGCCGATGGCGGACGGACTCTACGGCGCGGCGTTCGCACACTGGGAGGGCCCACCGCTGCGGCTCGCCTTTCTGGGTGATTCGACAGCGGCCGGGCTGGGCGTGCACCGCGCTCGCCAGACGCCGGGCGCCCTGCTGGCCTCCGGGGCGGCTGCGGTCGCGGAGCGGCCCGTGGAGCTGCGCAACGTGGCGCTTCCGGGCGCCCGGTCCGACGACCTCGACCGCCAGGTGTCGGTGCTGCTGAGCGAACGCGAGCAGGCGCCGGACGTGTGCGTGGTGATGATCGGCGCGAACGACGTCACCGGCCGCATTCCGCCGGGCCGTTCGGTGCGTCACCTGTCGGACGCGGTGACGCGGCTGCGCACGGCGGGCAGTGAGGTCGTGGTCGGGACCTGTCCTGACCTGGGCTCGGTGGAGCCGGTGAGCCAGCCGCTGCGCTGGGTGGCCCGGCGGCTCAGCCGCCAACTGGCCGCGGCGCAGACCATCGCCGTCGTCGAACTGGGCGGCCGGACGGTGTCGCTGGGGGATCTGCTGGGCCCGGAGTTCGCGGCGAACCCGCGGGAGCTGTTCGGACCCGACAACTACCACCCGTCGGCCGAGGGCTACGCCACCACCGCGATGGCGATGCTGCCCACGGTGTGCGCGGCGCTGGGCCTGTGGCCGGAGGCGGAGGAGCGGCCGGGCACGGCCCGCCGCGAGGGGCTGCTGCCGGTGGCCAGGGCCGCCGCGGCAGCCGCT
>NZ_BAAHCA010000709.1:0-2556 GCF_054776295.1 Streptomyces sparsus | reverse complement strand
GCCGGCCCGGAGGACCAGATCGCGGTACGACCCGCGGGCACCTTCCTGCGCCGCCTGGAGCACCTGCCGGCCGGCGCACCCGCCGGTCCCGGGCCCGACTGGACGGGAACCGTGCTGCTCACCGGCGCGACCGGAGCCCTCGGGCTGCGCACCGCCGCCTGGCTGGCCGAGCAGGGAGCCCGCCGGATCGTCGCCGTCAGCCGCTCCGGCGCAGCCGCGGACGGCGCCGCCCGGCTGAAGGAGGAACTCGACGGCACCGGAACCGAACTTGTCGTCGCCGCCTGCGACGTGGCCGACCGGGACGCGGTCGCCGCCCTGCTGGCCGAACACCCCGTGGACGCGGTGGTGCACACCGCGGGCGTTCTCGACGACCGGCTCGTCGACGGGACGCAGACCGCCAGCCTCGACCTTGTGCTGCGGCCCAAGCTGGCCGCGGCCCGCAACCTGGACGACCTCACCCGCGACCGGGAGCTGAGCGCGTTCGTGCTGTACTCCTCCGTCTCCGGCACGCTGGGCACCATCGGACAGGCCAACTACTCCGCCGCCAACGCCGCCCTCGACGCCGTCGCCGAACGCCGCCGCGCCGCCGGGCTGCCCGCGACCTCGCTCGCCTGGGGCCCGTGGGGAGGTGGCGGCATGGCCACCGAGAACCCGGAGACCGAGGCCCGCATGCGGCGCAGCGGCATCCACCCCCTCGACCCCGACCAGGCCGTCCGGGCCATCGGCCGGGCCACCGCCCGCGGCGAGTCGACGACCGTCGTCGCCGACGTCGACTGGGCCCGGTTCGCCCCCGGCTTCACCACCGCCCGGCCCAGCCCCCTGCTGTCCGGCCTGCCGGAGATCACCGACCTGCTCGCCCGGCACCCGCAGGCGCACTCCGACACCGACACGGCGGGGGAACTGCGGGGCAAGCTTGCCGGGCAGAGCGCCGCCGAGCAGGAACGCACCCTGCTCGCCCTGGTCCGGGCCGAGGCCGACGGTGTGCTCGGCCACTCCTCCACCGACCCGGTGGGCGCCGCGCAGCCCTTCAACGCCCTGGGGTTCGACTCGATGTCGGCCGTCACCCTGCGCAACCGCATCGGCGCCGCCACCGGCCTGACCCTGCCCGCCACCCTCCTGTTCGACCAACCCAACGCCGCCGCGCTCGCCGGCTACCTGCGCGCACGCCTGAGCGAGGGCAACGACACGGCGACCGCCGTGCTCGCCGACCTCGACCGGCTGGAGGCGGCGCTCGCCGACCTGCCCGGCGACGACAAGCGGCGCGACCGCATCGGCGCCCGACTGCAGGCGCTGCTCACCGGCCTCGGCGGCACCGGCCGCAACACGTCCACCGCGGTCGCCGCCGCCACGGACGACGTCAGCGACCGGATCAACTCCGCAGCGGCGGACGAGATCTTCGACTTCATCGAGAACGACCTCGGCATCTCCTGATGGCCCGGCCACAGGACCTGGGAAACGGTGACACACGCATGAGCGATGAGGACAGGCTGCTCGGCTACCTGAGGAAGGTCACGGCCGACCTGCACCAGACGCGGCAGCGGCTCGCCGCCGCCGAGGCACGCGAGCAGGAACCGGTAGCGATCGTCGCGATGGGCTGCCGTTTCCCAGGCGGTGTGACGGAACCCGACGACCTGTGGCGGCTGCTGGACAGCGGCACCGACGCCATGACCGAGTGGCCCCGCGACCGCGGCTGGGACGTCGAGTCGCTGTACGACCCGGAGCCCGGCACACCGGGCCGCAGCTACACCCGCACCGGCGGATTCATCGAACGCGTCGGCGACTTCGACGCCGGGTTCTTCGGCATCTCACCCCGGGAGGCCGTCGGCACCGACCCCCAGCAGCGCCTCCTGCTGGAGATCTGCTGGGAGGCGCTGGAACGCGCCGGCATCGACCCGCTGGCCCTGCGCGGCAGCCGCACCGGCGTCTTCTCCGGCACCAACCTGCACGACTACACGACCCTGCTCAGCCTGTCCGACAACGCCGGCGACGACGGCGTGGGCAACTCCGCCAGCGTCGTATCCGGCCGCATCTCTTACACCCTGGGACTGGAGGGCCCGGCCGTGTCCGTCGACACCGCCTGCTCCTCCTCGCTGGTCACCCTGCACCTGGCGGCGCAGGCGCTGCGGGCGGGGGAGTGCGACCTCGCGCTCGCCGGCGGCGTCACCGTCATGTCGACACCCACGGTATTCCTGGAGTTCAGCCGCCAGCGCGGACTGTCGCCCGACGGCCGCTGCCGTGCCTTCGCCGACGGCGCCGACGGCACCGCCTGGGGTGAGGGCGCCGGCATGCTCGTCGTCGAGCGGCTCTCCGACGCCCGCCGCAACGGGCACCCCGTGCTCGCCGTGGTGCGCGGCTCCGCCGTCAACCAGGACGGCGCCTCCAACGGCCTCACCGCCCCCAACGGCCCGTCCCAGGAACGGGTCATCTGGCAGGCGCTCAACGCCGCGAAGCTGGTGCCGGCCGACATCGACGCCGTCGAGGCGCACGGCACCGGCACCACCCTCGGCGACCCGATCGAGGCGCAGGCGCTGCTCGCCACCTACGGCCAGGACCGGC
>NZ_BAAHCA010000708.1:0-2562 GCF_054776295.1 Streptomyces sparsus | reverse complement strand
AGACGCCCCACGGAGACCCCCCACGAAGACGCCCCGCACGCGCCTGCGGTGCGCGGCGGGCTCCGGCAGCGCTCAGCCCCGGTCGAGCAGGACCACGGCGATGTCGTCGGCCAGCTCGCCGCCGTTGAGCCGGCGGACGTCCGCCAGCAGGCTGTCGAGCAGGGCCTCGCCCCGCCCGCCCTCGGAGAGTCGCTGGGCGACCAGCTCCCGCATGCCGTCCTGCCCGAGCCGTTCCCTGCCCTCGCCGACGTGGCCCTCGATCATGCCGTCGGTGTAGAGCATCAGGCTCCAGGCCCCGCCCAGCTCCACCTGGGTCCGGGGCCACCGGGCCCGCGACAGCAGGCCGAGCGCCGGTCCCGCGCTGTCCTCGGGGAGCAGCCGCAGGCCGGCCGCGCCGTTCACCAGCGGCGCCGGGTGACCGGCGAGGCACACGCCGGCCCGGCGGCCGTCGGGTGAGATGTCGACCATGCACAGGGTCGCGAAGATCTCGTCGCTGGACCGCTCGTGCTCCAGCACCTGCTGGAGTGTGGCGAGCAGATGGTCGCCGCACAGGCCGGCCAGGATCAGGGCGCGCCAGGCGATGCGCAGCTCCACGCCGAGCGCCGCTTCGTCGGGCCCGTGGCCGCAGACGTCACCGATCATGGCGTGCACGGTGCCGTCGCTGGTGCGGACGGTGTCGTAGAAGTCGCCGCCCAGCAGGGCGCGGGACCGGCCGGGGCGGTAGCGGGCGGCGAAGCGCAGTTCGCTGCCCTCCAGGAGCGGCGTGGGCAGCAGACCGCGTTCCAGGCGGGCGTTCTCCTGGGCCCGCAGGCGGGACTCGGTGAGCTGCCGGTGGGCGATGTCGGCCCGTCTGCGCTCCACGGCGTAGCGGATGGCCCGGCCGAGCAGTCGGGCGTCCAGCTCGTCGCGGAACAGGTAGTCCTGGGCTCCGACGCGTACGGCCTCGGCGGCGCGTTCGGCGTCGTCCTCGTCGGTCAGTACGAGGACGGCGTGGTGGGGGGCGAGGTCGAGGACCTGGTGGAGGAGTTCGAGGTCACCCAGTGCCAGGTCGAGCAGGATGCAGTGCACCTCGTCGGTGAGCAGCCGTTCGACCTCGGTGAGGTTGCGCGCGGTCCGTACCCGGACCCGGCTGCCGTAGGCGTTGAGCATCTCGGGCAGGGGCGGGGAGCCCGCGGGATCGGCCTGGATGACGAGCAGGGTCTCGGCCTGGCGCGGCAGCTGCACTGTGGCACCCGTCGTTTTCGCCTCGTCGCCCAGCGGCACGGACATCAACGTTTTCCTCTTCCCTCCCCCCGAGGGCGCGTCGGCACCTGCACGGCGTGCCGGAGCGACCCTAGCGGGATGGAACGGCTGTGCGGAATGCCCAGTGAGAAGGAAGCGGGGGCATATGCCGTAGCTCACAGGGCCATGGGGGGGTCGGGGTGGAGATCGTGCCGGGCGTGCCCGGTCGACTACGCGGCGAGGTCAGGCGTCGGGCCGCACCACACCGAGTATCGGCAGCGCACCCGCGCCCTCGATGCGTATCTGCCGTCCGGTCCTGGGGGCGTGGACCATGCTGCCCTCCCCTACGTAGAGGCCGACGTGGCTGGCGTCCTGTTTGTAGATGATCAGATCACCCGGGCGCATGTCCTTGATGTTGACCTTGTGCAGGCCCTTCCACTGTTCCTGCGAGGTGCGCGGGATCGTGGTTCCGGCGGCCTCCCAGGCGCGTTGGGTGAGCCCGGAGCAGTCGAAGGTGCCGGGGCCGGTGGCGCCCCAGCGGTAGTCCTTGCCGATCTGCGCGGTGGCGTAGGCGATGGCCTGCTTGCCGGACTCGGAGGCCTTGGCGTTGATCTCGTCGAGCACGCCGCTTTTCAGCCACCGCATCTGGCGCTGGTAGGAGGTCCGCTCCTCGAGCTCGCGGAGCTGCTCCCGCTCGCCGACGGCGAGCTGCGACTCCAGCTTCTCGGCCTTCTCCAGCCGCTGCTCGACCTTCTTCTTGGCGGCGGACAGCTTCTTGCGGCTCGCCTCCAGCTTCTCCCAGCGGGCGGTGGCCCGTCGCGCGTCCGCCTGGAGGGTCTTCCGGGTCGACTTGAGTTCCCGGAGAAAGCCGGTGGTGGCGCGCTGCCCCTTGTACATGAGGCTGAGCGAGTGCAGGAACTGCTCCGGGTCGGTCTCCAGCGCCAGCCGGGGCCCGGGCGGCAGTCCGCCGCCCCGGTACTGGGCGCGGGCCATGGCCCCGGCCCGGTTGCTGAGGTTGGTCATCGCGCCGCGGTTGCGGGACAGCTCCCCGGCCAGCCGCTTGACGGCCCGCTCCTGGCGTTCCACGCGCTGCACGGCCGCGTTGTAGGCGTCGGTGGCGGATCCGGCCTCGTCGTGCAGCTTCTCGATGTCCGCGCGCAGCCGCTCCAGCCGCGCCGCCTCCCGAGCGGCCTTCTTCTCCGCGGCGGCCTTCTTCTCCGCGGCTTCCTTCTCCGCCGCCGTCTCCGCCCCGGCCGTCTCCTCGGCGGCGTCGGCGTCCGTGCCGTCGGCGTCCGTGCCGTCGGCGTCCTGGCCGGTTTCCGCCGCGTCGCCGGGGCGGTC
>NZ_BAAHCA010000707.1:0-2572 GCF_054776295.1 Streptomyces sparsus | reverse complement strand
GGCGCGGCCGTTGCGGCCGGCGCGGAGCGTCACCCACAGGTCGGCGGGGGCCGGCGGAGTGCCCGCCGCGAGCACGTGCTGCAGGGCGCCCTCCAGTTCCTCGACGCCCTCACCGATCAGGTCGCCGAGCGGACGGCCGAGCATCGCCGAGCGGCCGACGCCGAGCGAGCGGGCCGCGTGCACGTTGGACACCGCGGGTCGCAGGTCGGCGTCGAGCAGCACCACACCCCAGGAGGCGTCGTCGAACAGGGCCTCGCTGAGCGCGATGGAGCGTTCCAGGTCGATCTGGGTGTGCACCTCGCTGAAGGCGCAGTAGACGCCGGCCGGCCGTCCGTCCGCGTCGCGCACGCCGGAGGACTGGGTGCGCACCAGCACCCGGCCGCCGTCCTTGGTGACGAGGGCGAACTCGTGCACCTGCCGGCCGGGGGCGGTCATCGCGGCGAGCAGCCGGGACTCGATGTCGTCGGCGTCGGCGCTGCGGACTGCCCAGCCGGCCAGGCCCTTGCGGCCCACCGCGTCCTCGCTGGACCAGCCGAGAATACGTTCCGCCTCGCGGTTCCAGTGGGTGACGACGCCGGCGGCGTCGAAGGCGCACAGGGCGGCGTCCATGCCGTCGAGCAGCGCGGCGAGCAGAGGCTCGCCACCGGCTGCGGGGCCTGTGCTGTCCGAACCGCCGCCACCGCCGGCGCCCCCGGCGCCGCCGGCTCCCGGTCCGGACTGGGTATCGGGTTGAGCAGGCATCGGGCACCCCCGGGCTTGACGCTGCTGCACACTGCGGCCGCACGGCCATTCAACTTGAACGTGACCCAGCACACAGCGCATTCAGGCAAATTGTTGCACCCCCGAAATCCGCTTGCCCGGCCGTGCGGCGGCGGTTACGGTCGGCGGCACACGAGAAGGGAGGTGGTTCCGGAAATGTACGACAACCGGACGCGTGAGGTGACTGCGGCCTAGCGGCCGGAGTCCGCACTCTGCGCAACGCCGGCTTGCCCGGCCAATTCCCAGCAGTCACCCGACCCGCGGTGTCGCCGGCACGTCCGGCCGGCCCCCGTTCCGCCTCCGGGCGAGCGGTGGAACGACACCGCGGGTCGCTGCGTTCCCGCCCGTGGTCTCCCGTCGCCCGTCGCCCGCCCGGGCGGGCCCCGCTCCCGCCTCCGCTCGTGCCGTGCGGTCAGTCGCGGCCGGTGGCCGGCAGCGTCGGTGTGAGCACGGTGGCGTTGCCCCGCGGGGTCACCGCGGCCCTGCCGGCGCTGTCGCTGACCCTGATGAGCAGTGCCACGAGCAGCCAGTTGGCGACCGTCGACGAGCCGCCCTGCGCGAGGAACGGCAGTGCCTTGCCGGTCAGCGGCACCAGGCCGGTGACGCCTCCGCCGACCACGAAGAGTTGCAGCGCGATCGTCACCGACAGGCCCAGCGCGAGCAGCTTGCCGAACGGGTCGGTGACGGCCAGCGCGGTGCGCAGGCCGCGTTCGACGAGCAGCGCGTACAGCCCGATGACCAGTGTCATGCCGAGCAGGCCGAGTTCCTCGCCGACGGTGGTCAGGATGAAGTCGCTGCGGCCGGCGAACTTGATCAGCCACGGCTGGCCCTCGCCGAGGCCGGTGCCGGTCAGGCCGCCGGTGGCGAAGCTGAACAGGGCCTCGGCCGGCTGGTCGGAGACCAGGCCGGGCGGTTGCCGCTCGGGCGGCAGGTAGATGGCGAGCGGGTTCAGCCAGGCGGTGACGCGTCCCTTGACGTGCGGCTCGATCGAGCCGACCACGAACGCGCCGACGGAGGCCATCAGCACACCGAAGAGGACCCAGCTGGTGCGTTCGGTGGCGGCGTAGAGCATGATCACGAACACGCCGAAGAAGATCAGTGAGGTGCCCAGGTCACGCTCGAAGACCAGCACCAGCAGGCTGAGCACCCACACCACGAGCACCGGGCCGGCGTTGCGGCCGCGCGGCAGCGTCAGGCCCCAGACCCGGCGTCCGGCGAGGGCCAGCGCGTCCCGGTTGGCCGTGAGGTAACTGGCGAAGAACACCACGATGAGGATCTTGACGAACTCGCCGGGCTGCACCGAGAGCGGACCGAGCCGGATCCACCGCTTGGCCCCGTACTCGTCGGCGCCGAAGAACGCCGGGGCCATCAGCAGCACCATCGCCACCGCCATGCCCAGGTAGGTGTAGCGCTGGAGCACCCGGTGGTGCCGCAGCACCGCCAGCAGCGCGACCAGCACGGCGACCCCGAGCACGTTCCACAGCGCCTGGTCGGCGGCGACCTCGGGAGCGTTGTACTGCTCGGCGTAGGAGTGGTCCAGGCGGGACAGCAGGACCAGGCCCAGCCCGCCGAGCAGCACCGTCAGCGGCAGCAGCAGCGGGTCGGCGTACCGGGCGAAGCGGCGCACCGCGAGGTGGGCGAGCAGTGCCACCGAGCCCAGGCCGGCCACCTGCGCCGGGTAGCCGGGCGGCAGCGCGCCCTCCAGGGCGAAGCCGGCGGAGGCGTGGCCGACGGCGGCGACCAGGACGGCGAGCACGACGAGCAGGCCCTCCCGGCGGCGTCGCCGCGCGACCCACCGTTCGACGTCCGTGCC
>NZ_BAAHCA010000706.1:0-2574 GCF_054776295.1 Streptomyces sparsus | reverse complement strand
CTGACGATGGCGGCGGCCGCCGGACGGGACCTGGACGACCCGACGGCCGTGGCGGCGTTCCATCTGGAGGTGCTCGGGGCCCTCGCACCGGAGACCCGGTTGCTCGCCGCCGACGGCAGCACGGTGGGCCGCACCTGGTTCCCGAGCCCGCGGACGCCGGGACCGGTGAACACGGACGTCCTCGCCGCCGTGGTGCCCAGGCCGGGCGGCGGACGGCAGACGGGCGGTGTGGTGCCCGCGCCGTGGAAGACCCCCGACGGCCCCGGCCCGTACGTCGTCTGGGCGCACGGGGACTCCGGACACCTCCTGATGGGCCTGCCCGGCCGGCCCGCCCTGCGCGTGCCGTACGACGAGGTCGGTGAACTCCTGTCCCGTGACCGGGAACTGGTCGGCCGTCCGCTGCGCACCGATCTGGTCCTGGCCGTGCGGGAGGCCGGAACAGCCGCCGGGGCCGACCCGCGCGTCGTCGTCAGCGCGCTGACGGGCCGGGGCGTGTGGACCACCACGGACACGGTGAGCGTGGCCGGCAACGCCGCGCCCGGCTCTCCGTACGTCGTCGTCGTCCTGCGGGACCCGTCCGCCCCGGGCGGCCCGTCGGCAGCGGGATCCTGGTCGCGTGTCGGGCCCGAGGTCTCCGTGCCGCCGGAGCCCGGCACGACGGTTCCGCACGCCGATGAACCCGGGCTCGTCACGACGATGCCGCACACCGGTGAGCCCGGACGCGGCTGACCGCAAGCGGGGCGACCGTCAGCGGGACGACGGCGGCTGGGACGACGGCGAACGGGACGGCGGCGGCTGGTGCGGACCGGCCGGGGGTGAGGGCGCATCGGGCGGCGGGGGAGCGGGAGTTGTTTTGTGTTCACCCATTCTTCACGGCACAACTGCCCCGACTCCGCCGCCGGTTGGGCCTGATTGGGAAACGTGGGGTGGGTGTGGTTGCCGAGGCGTGGACACGTGAGGACCGTATGACTGAGCTCGGAGCCGGGCTGTGAGCCGATGGTCCCTGAAGCGCAAGAGGGAGACCGCTCACCGCCGTGCCCCGGAGACCGTCGACACAGCGGTCTTCGCCGTCGAGGAGTACGACGGCGTCGTGCTGCTCCGGTCGTCCACGGACGACTCGCTCACCTCCGCCGACATCGGCGACCTGGCTCGTTCCCTGGTGTCGGACGACGGCACGGTGACCGTGGTCACCGGGGCCGAGGAGGAGGCGGCGGACGCCCTGTGGCCGCGCCTCGCCGCCCTGCTGGACTCGCTCCGCGACGAGGACGTCACCTGCGTCAGGCTGGTCATGTCCGGTGCCGGCGACGACCGGCCGGACCGTGAGGCACCGGCCCGCCGCATCGCCGACGCCTGGGGACTGGAGGTGATCGCGCCGGACGCGGTCGTCCTCGTCGTGCCCGGCGGCGGACTCTTCGTCCCGGGAGTACGACCCGACTCCCGTACGGGGGGCGGCTGGTGGCGGTTCTCGCCCGGTGCGGAACCGGTCGCGCTGGGCCCGCGCCAGCCCGCTCCGGACTGGCAGCCCGGGCCGCCGGCCCGGACGGGCAACACCGCGGGCGGCTGCGTGGTCGAGCAGATACCCGCCGGGCTGCTCGTACGGCCGAAGGACGCGCTCGTCCCGCGCCTCGGGGACCTCTGTTACGCGATACCCGTGGACCGGGGCGGGCCCCTGGTCGTGGTCGGCGTCCCGAACGGGGAGGACGTCCTGCCGGCCGATGTGGCCGAAGCCGTCGGATCGCTGCCCCCGGCGGCGCACGCCCGGGTCCGGCTCGCCCCCGGCGGACGGAACGACGTACTGGAGATGGGCCGTTCGCTGGCGGACACCCTCGGGCACGAGGTCGTCGTCCACACCGGGCTCCCGCTGCTGCCCACGGGCGGCCTGGCGGGCGGGCACGCCGTAAGGGCGACCATCGCCGACGCCGACGGAGCCCCTTGCTGGCACCCGTACGTGGACGCCGTCGTGTGCCCTCCGGGGAAGGACCCCCGGCTGCTGCGGTGGACCTCTCCGGTTCCGGGCCGGAGGCGCGGGGAGCAGGGCGTGCTGCCGCTCTCCGACCGCTGGCAGGTCCGGGTGACCCGGGCCGGGCTGTGGATCAGCGGGCCGGACGGCGACCCGGTGCCGTTCGCCGGACGCCGTGTGGTTCCGGGCGGGCCGGTGATCGAACTGGGGCGGGTCGGGGAGCCTCTGGACGCGTCCCTGTGGCCGGAGCTGTCGCGGCTGCTCGTTACGCTCGGGGCGGACGTCCGCTCCCGTGCACGGCTCGTGGTGCACGGCACCTGTGTGGACGGCGGCCAGGCCCTGCGACGCCTGGCCGGTCAGCACCAGGTGCGGAGCCTCCGCTTCGGGACACTCGGCGTGCCGGGGCCGGGGCCGGTACGTACGTCGGGACGCGGCACGGCGGCACGCTCCCGGCCTGTGCCGCCCTCCGCCACCGCGCCTGCTTCTGCGCCTGCCCCCGCGCCTGCTTCTGCGCCCGCGCTCGCTTCCGCGGCGGCAGCCGTCCCGGATCCGGTACCCGCACCGTCCCCCCTGCGCGCGCTCGCCCCGGTCTCGCGGCCTCGCCCGGTCGGCCC
>NZ_BAAHCA010000705.1:0-2577 GCF_054776295.1 Streptomyces sparsus | reverse complement strand
CCCCCGCGCTGACCCCGCCGGGGCGGGCGCTGCCGGAGCGCGGCCCCAGGGGCCGCCGCGGTCGCCCGTGGTGGGGACACGGATGCACGCCGGGCATCCGGCGCCGGATAGGGTCGAGGGCATGAGCACCACCCCGGACAGCGCCGTCCGCGACTACGTCGACAGCGAGCGTGACGCCTTTCTCTCCGGTCTCGCCGAGTGGCTGCGCATCCCGTCCGTGTCGGCCGATCCCGGCCGTGCCGAGGACGTGCGACGCAGCGCCGACTGGCTGGCCGACCGGCTGCGGACCACCGGTTTCCCGACCGTCGAGGTCTGGGAGACGCCCGGACACCCCGCCGTGTTCGCCCACTGGCCCTCCGACGACCCGGACGCGCCGACCGTCCTCGTCTACGGCCACCACGACGTACAGCCCGCGGCCCGGGAGGACGGCTGGCACAGCGAGCCCTTCGAACCCGTCGAGCGGGACGGCAGGCTCTACGCCCGGGGTGCCGCCGACGACAAGGGGCAGGTCTGGTTCCACACCCTCGGGGTGCGGGCCCACCTCGCCGCCACCGGCCGCACCGCACCCGCGGTCAACCTGAAGCTGATCGTCGAGGGGGAGGAGGAGTCCGGCTCCGCGCACTTCCCCGACCTGATCACCCGGTACGCGGACCGTCTCGCCTGCGACGCCGTCGTCGTCTCGGACACCGGCATGTGGTCGGAGGACACCCCGACCGTCTGCACCGGGATGCGCGGCCTCACCGACTGCCAGATCGACCTGCACGGACCCGACCAGGACGTGCACTCGGGGTCGTTCGGCGGCGCGGTGCCAAACCCGGCCACCGAGGCCGCCCGGCTCGCCGCGGGACTGCACGACGAGGACCGCCGCGTCACCCTGCCGGGCTTCTACGACGGTGTCGTCGAACTGACGCCCGCGGAGCGGCAGCTGTTCGCGGAGCTGCCCTTCGACGAGCGGGAGTGGCTGCGGGCCGCGCACAGCCACGCGACGCTCGGCGAGGCCGGCCACAGCACCCTGGAGCGGATCTGGGCCCGCCCCACGGCCGAGGTCAACGGCATCTCCGGCGGCTACCAGGGGCCCGGCGGCAAGACGATCGTGCCCGCCTCGGCACAGCTGAAGCTGTCGTTCCGACTGGTCGAGGGCCAGGAGGCGGAGAAGGTCCAGCAGCACCTGCGCGACTGGGTCGCCGAACGGCTGCCGGTCGGTATCCGGCACACCATCACCTTCTGGGGCGCCACCCGCCCCTGTCTGACGCCGCTCGACCACCCCGCGCTGCGGTCCGTGGCCCGGGCGATGGGCCGCGCGTTCGGGAAGCCGGTCCGCTACACCCGTGAGGGTGGTTCCGGCCCCGCCGCCGACCTGCGGGACGTGCTCGGCGTGCCGGTGCTCTTCCTGGGCATCTCGGTACCGTCGGACGGCTGGCACGCACCGGACGAGAAGGTGGAGATCGACCTGTTGATGAAGGGCGTCGAAGCCACCGCCTACCTCTGGGACGACCTCGGGGGGAACTGGCGTCCCACCCGCTGAGCGGACGCCACCGGCTTTCGAGGGCCCGCCCCGTACCTAAGGAGAGCAGGGAACAGCAGTGACCACCTGGACCGACCGTGCCGCCCACCCTGCCGTCCCGCTCTCCGCGGGCGGCGGCATCGACCGCGGCGCCCACCACCGGCTGGACGAGGTCTGGCTCGCCGCCGCCTGGAGCCACCCGAGCACTCGCTGCTTCGTCGTCTCCGGCGGGCAGGCCCTGGTCCTGGACACCGACGACGGACGCACCGAGCTGGTGACGATGCCGTCCTTCGACGCGCCCCTCACCGAGGCACACCGCTACTACCTGGGCACCGACGCCGACGGCGTGAGCTACTTCGCCCTCCAGAAGGACAGCCTGCCGGGCCGGATGGACGCGCTGGCCCGGCCAGCGGGGCTGCGCGAGGCCGGCGGGCTGCTCTCCGAACGGGACGCCGCGCTGCTGGTGCACGCCGTCGCCCTGGAGAACTGGCAGCGGCTGCACCGGTTCTGCTCGCGCTGCGGGGAGCGCACGCTCATCGCGGCGGCCGGGCACATCCGCCGCTGCCCGGCCTGCGGCGCGGAACACTATCCGCGCACCGACCCGGCAGTGATCATGCTCGTCACCGACGACCGGGACCGGGCCCTGCTGGGTCGCCAGGTGCACTGGCCGGAGGGCAGGTTCTCCACCCTGGCCGGCTTCGTCGAACCGGGGGAGTCGATCGAGCGGACCGTCGTCCGGGAGGTCTTCGAGGAGGCCGGGGTGGCGGTCGGCGACGTCCAGTACGTCGGCAGCCAGCCGTGGCCCTTCCCGTCCAGCCTGATGCTGGGCTTCATGGCGCGGGCGACGTCCCCCGACATCCAGGTGGACGGCGACGAGATCGAGGAGGCCCGCTGGTTCTCCCGCGACGAGCTGCGCAAGGCCATAGAGGCCGGTGACGTGCTGCCGCCGTCGGGCATCTCCATCGCGGCCCGCCTGATCGAGCGCTGGTACGGCGAACCGCTGCCGCGTCCGCTGCCGCCGCCCGTCGCGCCGGGCCCCGGCGCACTGCCGGAGTGCTGACCCGGCGAGCGGG
>NZ_BAAHCA010000704.1:0-2592 GCF_054776295.1 Streptomyces sparsus | reverse complement strand
GGAGGGGCGGGCCGGGGTGTGGGTGCGGCCCGACCCGCCGCTCCGGCTCCCGGCCGGCCGCTACGCCGTGCCGGCCGTCCGGTAGGTGCACACCTGGACCCCCGCGTCGCTGGTCACGGACGAGACCAGTTCCAGGGTGTGCAGCCCGCCGTCCCCGGGGAAGATCGTCTTGCCGCCGCCGAGGATGACCGGCATGACCATCAGGCACAGCTCGTCGACCAGCCCCTCGCTCAGCAGCATGCGCACGAGCGAGGGGCTGCCCATGACCAGCAGCCCGCCGCCCTCGGTACCGCGCAGCTCGCGGACGCGTTCCGCGGCCTGCTCGCCGGGGATGCGGGTGCTGTTGTGCCACGTCAGCTCGTCGTCGCCGAGCGTCCGGGAGACCACGTACTTGCGGATGGAGTTCATCCGGTCGGCGAACGGGTCGCCGGCCCGCTCGGGCCACGCCCCGGCCATCGTCTGCCACGTGCGGCGCCCGAACAGCAGGGCGTCGGCCTGCGACATCGCGTCGTCGAAGGCGCCGCCGACCACCTCCGGGTCGAAGAACGGGTGCGTCCAGCCGCCGTGTGCGAAGCCGCCCTCGGTGTCCTCCTCGGGGCCGCCCGGTGCCTGCACGACGCCGTCCAGGCTCATGAACTCACTGATCACGATGCGCACTTCGACTCGCTCCTCGGTCGCTCTTGACGGTACGGACATGCAGACGTCCGCACCGTCGGAAACTCATCGCACCGCGGTCGCCCCGCGGGGATGGCCCGGGGCACGTCCGCCCTCACGCGGACAGCGTGGCACGGGGACGGCCCGGCTCCCTGGACGAGGAGCCGGGCCGTTCCGGATCGTGTGGTGCGTCGCGACCGGCCTTCGGCGGCTCGGCCGGTGCCGGTCAGTCGACGACGGTGATGCGGTCCGTCGCCGGGGCCTCGAAGGGTGAGGCGGCGGAGGAGTTGGCGGTCAGGTAGCGCTCCAGCGTCTCCCGGTCCACCGCGCCGACGTACGGGTCGGTTCCCTCGGCGAAGGTCGGGAAGCCGTCGCCGCCGCCCGCGAGGAACGAGTTCATCGCGACCCGGTAGGTCCGGTCGGAGTCCAACGGCTCACCGTTGAGCCGCACCGAGTCGGCCACCACCCGGTCGGCGCCCGACCTGGTGAGGTCGAGGGTGTAGGTGAAGCCGTCCGAGACCTGGAGGATCTTCGGCGTCGCCTCGTTCGACCCGCTGACCTGCTCGCGCAGGATCTGGAGCAGCTGGGCGCCGGTGAGGTCGGCGAAGTTGACCGTGTTGGAGAACGGCTGCACCGCGAAGCCCTCGGCGTAGGTGACGACACCGTCCCCCTCGCTGCCGGACGCCGCGTGCACCAGGTCGGTGCGGATGCCGCCGGGGTTCATCAGCGCCAGTTCCACCGAGTCGTCGGTCGCGCGGCCGTAGGCCAGCTGGGCGTCGGCCACCAGGTTGCCCAGCGGCGACTCGGGCCGGGTGCGGTCCGCGGTGATGTCCTCGGCGATCCAGCCGATGGGGCGGGAGGCGACGGGCGCCGCCAGGTCCTGCCAGAAGCCCAGCAGCCGGGTGACGTCCGCGGCCCGGGGGCGGTCGCGGTGCACGACGCGGTTGCCGCCCTCGACCGAGGTGCGCACGATGTCCCGGGTCCTGCGGTCGTAGGCCATGTTCAGCTCGGTGAACAGCCGGCCGTTGGACGCCGCCGACGTGACCAGGCGGTCCTGGCCCTTGGGGTCCGGCACCGTGCAGACGTACGCCTGGTGGGTGTGGCCGGTGACGAGGGCGTCCACCCCGGCGTCGGTCCGGCGGGCGATGTCCACGATCGGCCCTGACAGGCCGTCACCGGTGGAGCAGTCGTGGTTGTAGGCCTGTGACGGCGGGTAGCCGCCCTCGTGGACCAGGGCGACGACCGCGTTGACGCCCTTCCGCTTGAGCACCTTCGTGTACTTGTTGAGCGTCTCCGCCTCGTCGAGGAACGTCAGGCCCTCGATGCCGCCGGGCGAGACGATGTCCTTGGTGCCCTCCAGCGTCACCCCGATGAAGCCGACCTTGACGCCCTTCACCTTCTGCACGGTGTAGGGCGCGAGCAGCGGCCTCTTCGTCCTGCTGTCCACCACGTTCGCCGCGAGGATCGGGAAGTCGGCGCCCTCGAAGGTGCGGCCGTCGGCGTAGCAGCCGTCCACCGGGTGGCAGCCGCCGCGCTGCTTGCGCAGCAACTCCTCGGCGCCCTCGTCGAACTCGTGGTTGCCGACGCCGACCACGTCCATGTCGAGGGTGTTCAGCGCCTCGATGGTGGGCTCGTCGTGGAACAGCCCGGACAGCAGCGGGCTGGCACCGACCATGTCGCCGGCCGCGACCGTCACCGAGCGGG
Source organism: Streptomyces sparsus (assembly GCF_054776295.1). NCBI lineage: Bacteria > Bacillati > Actinomycetota > Actinomycetes > Kitasatosporales > Streptomycetaceae > Streptomyces > Streptomyces sparsus. The sequence continues at coordinate 234 of NZ_BAAHCA010000704.1, read as the reverse complement.
AGTGCCCCCTGCGGGCCTCGCGCAGCGCCGTCGCCAGGTACTCCACCCCGCCGGCGTCGATCTGCTCGGTGCTGCCGTCGGCGTGCTCGTGCGTCACCCGGCCGCCCGAACCGGTGGGCGGTTCCAGGGCGCCGTGGAAGTCGTTGACGGCCAGCACCTGGAGGTCGACGGTCCGGCCGTGCTTGCCGTGGCCGTGGGACCTCTCCGGAGCGGCCTGCGCCGTGGGCACGGCCG
>NZ_BAAHCA010000703.1:0-2595 GCF_054776295.1 Streptomyces sparsus | reverse complement strand
CGCCCCCGCCCGCCGCCGTCTTCGCCCGCGCCCGCCGACACAGCGGCTGACCGCCGGGGGCAGGCCCGACCAGCCGCACCGGCCCGCAGGCGTCGCTCACCGCTGCTCAGTGCTGGTCGAGTTGTACCCGGGGGGCGGAGTCGTGCCAGGTGCAGAAGACGGACGACGAGCGGTCGCCCTTGCTGAAGGTCACCCGGATCCAGAAGTCCTGCTGCCAGACCTGCACCTGCCAGCCCGAGTCGGGGGTGGCGGAGACCAGCGTCGCCGCGTCGGGCTCCAGGTCGAACACGACGAGGCCGCCGTCCGCCGGGTAGGACCTGACCCGGCCGGTCGACGCCTGCTCGGCCGGTGGTTCCTCGGGCGGGGCGGTCGACGGCTGCCGCGAGGGGCTGCCCGACGGTGAACCGGGCGGGGTCTGGGGCTTCTTGCCGGCCGGCGGGGCGGGCTTCGACGGGGACGGTGTGGGCTCTGGGGGCTTGGGACGCCGGGTGGAGGAGCCGATCTCGACGGCGTCCGCGGGCAGCGTCACTGCCCGGGGCGGGTCGTAGGCCGTGCCGGAGAGCACCGTGTGCACGCCGAACCAGGACAGCGCGGCGGCGGCCGAGGTGGCGCACACCCACGCGCCCGCGTGAACCAGTCGACGTTGCATCCAGATCACTCTAATGGCGTACGGTTCCGCGCATGGCAAGTGTGCTCGTCGTTGAGGACGACCAGTTCGTGCGCTCGGCGCTGATCCGCCACCTCACCGAGGCGTCCCACACGGTGCGCAGTGTGGGCACCGCCCTGGAGGCCCTGCGGGAGGTCGCCCAGATCGGGTTCGACGTGGTGGTGCTCGACCTCGGACTGCCCGATCTGGACGGGGCGGAGGCGCTGAAGATGCTGCGCGGCATCACCCAGGTGCCGGTCATCATCGCGACGGCACGGGACGACGAGTCGGAGATCGTGCGGCTGCTCAACGCGGGCGCCGACGACTACCTCGTCAAGCCCTTCTCGGTGGAGCACCTGTCCGCCCGGATGGCCGCCGTGCTGCGGCGCTCCCGCGGCGCGGAGAGCCCGGCCGCAGCGGAGGACACGGCGATCCGGGTCGGCGGCCTGGTCGTCGACCCGATGCGCAGGCAGGCGCGGTTGGACGGCACGACGCTCGACCTGACCCGGCGCGAGTTCGACCTGCTCGCCTTTCTCGCCGGCCGGCCCGGCGTGGTGGTGCCCCGGCGTGAGCTGCTCGCCCAGGTGTGGCAGCAGTCCTACGGCGACGACCAGACCATCGACGTGCACCTGTCCTGGCTGCGGCGCAAGCTCGGTGAGACGGCGGCCCGTCCCCGCTACCTGCACACCCTGCGCGGTGTCGGCGTGAAGCTGGAACCGCCGGGGCCGGGAACGCCGCCGTGAGATGGGCGCTGGTCAAGGTCTGCCTCGCGGTGACCGCGATGGTGGTGATCGCCTTCGCGGTGCCGCTCGGTCTGGTGGTGAAGGAGATGGCCAGGGACCGGGCGTTCTCCAACGCCGAGCGGCAGGCCGCGACGATCGGTCCGGCGCTCGCCATCACCGCCGACCGTTCCCAGTTGCAGCGCGCGGTGGCCAGTACGCAGGCGGGTGCGGAGGGCCGTATCGCGGTGCACGTGCCGGCCGGTGACGGCCGCGGCACCGCCATCGACATCGGGCAGCGCCGGGCGCCGGAGGCCACGTCGGACCGGGGCCGGGCGTCGATCGTGGCGGTTCCCGGCGGGTTCGCGCTGCTCCAGCCGACGGCGGTGAACACCGGCCGGATCGCGGTGGTCGAGGTGTTCGTGCCCGACGAGGAGGTCTCCCGCGGGGTGACCACCGCCTGGCTGGTGCTCGCCGGGGTCGGCCTGGCGCTGGTGGTGGGTTCGGTGGCCGTCGCCGACCGGCTCGGCACCCGCATGGTGCGGCCCGCCGAGCGGCTGGCCGAGGCGGCGGACGAACTGGGCGAGGGCAAGCTGGGGGTACGCGTTCCGGAGCAGGGGCCGACCGAACTGCGCTCGGCGGCCGTGGCGTTCAACATGATGGCCGACCAGGTGGTGCAGTTGCTGGCCAACGAGCGGGAGTTGGCCGCGGATCTCTCGCACCGGCTGCGTACCCCGCTGACCGTGCTGCGGCTGAACGCCGCCTCGCTGGGCGAGGGGGACGTGGCCGACCAGACCCGTCACGCCGTCGCCCAGTTGGAGCGTGAGGTGGACCAGGTCATCCGGACCGCCCGGGAGTCGAAGCCGCAGGCGCCGAGTGGTGTCTCGGTCGGCTGCGACGTGTCCGAAGTGGTCAGGGCGCGCATGGAGTTCTGGTCGGCGCTGGCCGAGGACGAGGGCCGCCGGGCCGGGGTGGCCACCCCTGACCGCCCGGTGCGGGCTCCCGTCGCGCGTGCCGAACTGGCCGCCGCGCTCGACGCGATGCTCGGCAACGTCTTCCGGCACACCCCTGAGGGGACCGCGTTCGCGGTGGACGTGCACGACGGCGGCACGTCCAGCAACGCCGTCATCGTGCTGGTGTCGGACGCCGGGCCCGGCATCGAGGACCCCGAGGCGGCACTGCGGCGCGGGCACGGGGACGGCGGGCCCGGCTCGACCGGGCTCGGCCTGG
>NZ_BAAHCA010000702.1:0-2599 GCF_054776295.1 Streptomyces sparsus | reverse complement strand
GGTGACCCTGCAACGGGCCCGCCGGCGGCTGCGCCTGCCGCGCCGCCGCTCGCTGCTGCTCGTCGCCGCGGTGCTGACCGTGGCCGGGTTCGGCATCTGGGCCTTCTACGGGTCCACCTGGCTGCGCGTCGAACGGGTGACGGTCAGCGGCACCCGGGTGCTGACGCCGGAACAGGTCCGCGCCGCGGCCGACGTGCCCGTGGGGGAGCCGATGGCCACCGTGGACAAGTCCGCGGTGGCGGATCGGCTGCGGTCCGCCCTGCGGCGCGTCGACGACGTGGAGGTGGTCCGCAGCTGGCCGCACGGCGTCGCGCTGAAGGTCACCGAGCGGCGTCCGCAGGTGCTGATGGAGAAGCCGGGCGACAGCGGCGAGTTCGTCGAGGTGGACGCCGAGGGCGTGCGCTACGCCACCGTCGCGGACCGCCCCGCCGGGGTGCCGCTGCTGGTGCTCGACCTCGACCGGGCGGCGGGCGACCGGCGGTTCGGACCCGACGAGTTGCGCGTCGAGGCGGTCAAGGTGGCGGCGGCGCTGCCTGCCGCGGTCCGGCGCGGCACCGAGACCATCCGGGTGCGGACTTTCGACTCCATGATGCTCGAGCTGTCCGGGGGCCGTACGGTGATGTGGGGCAGCAGTGAGTTCGGCGAGGCCAAGGCCAGATCGCTGAGCGCGCTGATGAAAGCCCGCGAGAAGGCCGGGCACTTCGACGTCAGCGTGCCCAGCGCGCCTGCCGCATCCGGCGGTTGACGGGCGCGGCGGCCCGCTCGCACCCTGGATGGATGGCAGGATGGCTGATCACATAGGGTGAAAAGAAAAACGGGAGGTTCGGCGTGTTCGTTGAACGCGCGGTACTTGTCGACTTAGTGTCCGTCCCGAGAGGGACAACACCGAGACCCCGGGAACCACAGGGAACCCGAGCAACACAGACACTGGTAACCCTAAACGTAAGCGTTAGGGTTCGGGTCGGCAATCGAACCGTCCCATCGGCATAGGTCGGCGCACCTCAACCACCGTGGGGCGGCGACACGTAACTCGAGGCGAGAGGCCTTCGACGTGGCAGCACCGCAGAACTACCTCGCAGTCATCAAGGTCGTCGGTATCGGCGGCGGTGGCGTGAACGCCATCAACCGGATGATCGAGGTCGGTCTCAAGGGCGTCGAGTTCATCGCGATCAACACCGATGCACAGGCCCTTTTGATGAGCGACGCAGACGTCAAGCTCGACGTGGGCCGCGAACTGACGCGCGGACTCGGCGCCGGGGCGAACCCGGACGTCGGCCGGAAGGCTTCCGAGGACCACCGCGAGGAGATCGAGGAGGTCCTCAAGGGGGCCGACATGGTCTTCGTGACCGCGGGCGAGGGCGGCGGCACCGGCACCGGTGGAGCCCCCGTCGTCGCCAACATCGCCCGCTCGCTCGGCGCTCTGACCATCGGCGTCGTCACCCGCCCGTTCACCTTCGAGGGCCGCCGTCGCGCCAACCAGGCGGAGGACGGCATCGCGGCCCTGCGGGACGAGGTCGACACCCTGATCGTCATCCCCAACGACCGGCTGCTGTCCATCTCCGACCGGCAGGTGAGCGTGCTCGACGCGTTCAAGTCGGCCGACCAGGTGCTGCTGTCCGGCGTGCAGGGCATCACCGACCTCATCACCACCCCCGGCCTCATCAACCTGGACTTCGCAGACGTCAAGTCCGTGATGTCCGAGGCCGGTTCAGCGCTCATGGGCATCGGATCGGCCCGCGGCGACGACCGGGCGGTGGCCGCGGCGGAGATGGCGATCTCCTCGCCGCTGCTGGAGGCCTCCATCGACGGCGCCCGGGGGGTGCTGCTCTCCATCTCCGGTGGCTCCGACCTCGGCCTGTTCGAGATCAACGAGGCCGCCCAGCTGGTCAGCGAGGCCGCGCACCCGGAGGCCAACATCATCTTCGGCGCGGTCATCGACGACGCGCTCGGCGACGAGGTGCGGGTCACCGTCATCGCGGCCGGCTTCGACGGCGGGCAGCCGCCGTCCAAGAACCGCGACAAGGTGCTCGGCGCCTACGGCAAGGAGGAGACGGGCGGCAGCCCGCGTCCCGCCGCCGTCTCCGAGCCGGAGCGCCCGGCGCCCTTCGGCGGCCTCGGCAGCGTGCCGGCCCGCGAGGCCGACCCCGAGCCGCCCGTCACCGAGCCCACGCCGACCAGCGAGATCCCGGCCCCCGCGCCGAGCCCGCAGGTCCCGCCGGCCCGTCCCTACCAGGACAGCCAGGCCGAGGAGCTCGACGTGCCGGACTTCCTCAAGTGACCACCTCCGGCATACGGCACAGTCCGAAGTGATACGACGGCACGACACCGGCAGCGGCGCGCACTTCGCCTTCACCGACAGGTGGGGCGGGGTGAGCGCCGCTCCGTATGAGGCGCTCAACCTGGGTGGGGCGGTCGGTGACGACCCGGCCGCCGTGACGGCCAACCGCGCCCTCGCGGCCGGCCGTCTGGGCCTGGACGCCGAGCGGGTGGTGTGGATGAACCAGGTCCACGGACGGCAGGTCGCCGTCGTCGAAGGGCCCTGGCGGCAGCAGGCGGCGCCGCCGGTGGACGGCGTGGTCACCGCCCGGCCGGGCCTGGC
>NZ_BAAHCA010000701.1:0-2601 GCF_054776295.1 Streptomyces sparsus | reverse complement strand
GACCCGGGCGGCGCCGCGCAGCGCCATCGCCGCACGGCGGGCGCCGGGCACCGCCACCCGGCGGTGGACCACCGGGTAGTCGGCGTCCGCCGCGCTGTCGAGGATCTGCGCGTACAGCAGGAACGCGGTCTCGATGCAGGGACGGGCGATCGGGTCGAGCATGGCGATGCCGGGGGCGGCCTCGCGGTACACCCCCCGGGTCAGGGACACCGTCTCCCGCAACGCCCGGTGGATGCGGGCGTCCCGGCGTCCGGTGGCGCGGCTCCAGTAGAGCAGCTCGCGGTCGACGCCGTGCGCGGCGAGCAGATCGGCCGGCAGGTAGACGCGGCCCCGGTCGAGGTCCTCGCCCACGTCGCGCAGGAAGTTCGTCAGCTGGAACGCCACTCCCAGCGCGGCGGCGTGCGGCTCCGCCTCCGCGCGCGGGACGACCGTGCCCAGCACGGGCAGCATCTGGAGGCCGATGACGGCCGCGGAGCCGTGCATGTACCGCTCCAGCGCGGCGTAGTCGGGGTAGTCGGTGACTTCGAGGTCCATGCGCATCGACGCCATGAAGTCGGTGAAGTGGCGCTCGTCGATGTCGTAGGTGCGGGCCGTGTCCGCGAGTGCGCGGATCACCGGTTCGTCGCTGCTGCCGGTGCGCAGGCCAGGCAGCAGCTGCCGCTCCAGCGCCAGCAGAGCCTCGGTGCGTTGCTGTTCGGCCGGGGTGGGCCGCGGCCCGACGTCTGCGCCTGGCCCGCGGGCGGGAGCGGGTGCGTGCCGCTCGAAGGGGAGGCCCTGTTCCGCCGGAACGTGCTGCCCGACGGGGGCGCGACGTACCGCGGGCGGGGCCGGTGCCGGGGGCGCGGGCTGTTCCCCGGGGGTGTCCACGATGTCGTCCGCCCAGCGGGCGAAGCCGTACAGGGCGTGCACGGCGGGGCGGCGGCGGGGCGGCAGCAGGCGGGTGGCGAGGAAGTAGGTCTTGCCGTGGCGGGAGTTGAGGTCCCGGCAGAACAGGTAGTCGTCGCGCAGACCGGGTTCGACGATCCGGGCGGCGTCGAGTTCACGCGGGCTCATCGACCGGCTCCTCGAAGGGTCGGCAGTGCCGCGGCCCGCTGGCCGCCGGTGATGCGGTCGGCGGCCAGCTTGCCCGAGACCAGGACGGTGGGCACTCCGACCCCCGGCGTGGTCCCGCAGCCGGCCAGTACCACGTTGTCGGTTCCGCGCACCAGGTTGCGGGGGCGGAACGGGCCCGTCTGGGAGAAGGTGTGGGCCGCGGAGAACGGGGTGCCGGCGGCCAGCCCGTCCCGGTCCCAGGTGGCCGGCGTGATCAGCGTCTCCGCTTCGATCGCCGAGCCGAGCCCGTCGAGCCCGCGCTCCTCCAGCACGCCGACGAGTTCGTCCCGGTAGCGCGGGCCGAGTTCCCGCCAGGCGTGCGCTCCCGGCCCGATGTCGGTGTTGGGGCAGGGGGCCAGCACGTAGTGCAGGTGCCGTCCCGGAGGTGCCAGCGACGGGTCGTGCGTGGTGGGACGCGTGACCAGCAGCGACGGGTCGCTCATGAGCCTTCCCTGGCGGGTGATCTCGGCGAAGGTCTGCTTCCACGCCTTGCCGAACGAGAGGGTGTGGTGGGCCAGTTGGGGCCAGGTCCGGTCGGTGCCGAGGTGCAGGACCACCGCGGACGGCGAGTGGCGCAGCGCCACCGGGCGGCGCGGGGTGCGGCCCAGCAGGCGGTACGTGACGGGCAGGTCGCAGGTGAGCACCACGGCGTCGCAGGGGGTGCGGCGCCCGTCGGAGGTCACCACGGCCCGCGCCCGGCCGCCGTGCTGTTCGAGCCGTTCCACGGTGCTGCCGTAGTGGAACTCGGCGCCGGCGTCGGCGGCGGCGTCCGCCATGGCCTGCGGAAGGGCGTGCATACCTCCGCGCGGGAAGTACACGCCGGCGACGGTGTCCATGTAGGCGATGACGGCGTAGGCGGCGAGGGCCCGCTCGGGCGGCACCCCGGCGTAGAGGGCCTGGAAGGAGAAGACGCGGCGCAGTCGTTCGTCCTTCAGGAAGCGGCCGATCGCGGCGTCGAGGCGTCCGAAGCCGCCGAGGGCGGCCAGCCGGGCCAGGTCCGGGCGCAGCACACCCAGCGGGGAGTCGAAGTTGGTGTCGATGAAGTGGTTCATCTGGGCGCGGTAGATCTTCTCCAGCCAGTCGCGCAGCCGCCGGTACCCTGCGGCCTCCTCCGCTCCCGCGAAGCGCCGGACCTCCGCCTCCATCGCGTCGCCGTCGGTGTGCACGTCCACCTGGGAGCCGTCGGCGAACCGCGCCCGGTAGGCCGGGGCGAGCGGCAGCAGGTCCACCCGGTCGGCGAGGCTGTCACCGACCGCGGCGAACGCCTCCTCCGCCAGATGGGGCATGGTCAGCACGGTCGGGCCGGTGTCCACCTGGTAGCCGGCCGTGTCGAGGCGGCCCATGCGCCCGCCCGGCCGGTCCTGTGCCTCGATGACGGTGACCTGCCGACCGGAGCCGAGCAGGTGCATCGCCGCCGCCAGCCCGGACTGGCCGGCTCCGACCACCACGACGTGGTCGGTGCGTCCACTCACGCGCCTCACGCCGGGCCACCGCCGATCGCGGGCGCCA
>NZ_BAAHCA010000700.1:0-2603 GCF_054776295.1 Streptomyces sparsus | reverse complement strand
CCGTACCGACGGACTGCCCGCGGACACGCAGGAGGCGGCCGGCCGTTCGCTGGGGGAGGCCGAGGCCGTGGCGGACCGCCTCGGCGGCCCGGCCGGGGAGCTGCTGCACGAGACGGCCCGGAGCGCCTTCGTGCACGGCCTGCACCTGACCCTGCTGATCAGCGTGGGCCTGCTGCTGTGCGGCGCGCTCGCCGCGCTGCGGCTGCCGCGCACGATGGAGTCGGCCTGCTCGGTGCCGGTTCAGCCGCCCGGGCCCGCCGCCCACGGCAGCACGCTCTTGTCGGCACCGGTTACCCGGTCGTAACGTCAGCAGCCAGCCCAGAGGATCACCTGCCGGAGGCCGCGCATGTCCAGCCGTACCCTGCCACCGTTCGACCCCGCCGACCCGCTGGGACTGGACGACCTGCTGTCCGCGGAGGACCTGGCGGTGCGGGACACCGTGCGGGCCTGGGCCGCGGACCGGGTACTGCCGCACATCGCCGAGTGGTTCGAGCGCGGCGAACTGCCCGACATCCGCGGTCTGGCCCGTGAACTGGGCCGGATCGGCGCGCTGGGCATGTCGCTGGAGGGCTACGGCTGCGCGGGGGCGTCGGCGGTGCAGTACGGCCTGGCGTGCCTGGAGTTGGAGGCCGCCGACTCGGGCATCCGCTCCCTGGTGTCCGTCCAGGGCTCGCTGGCGATGTACGCGATCCACCGCTTCGGCTCCGCCGAGCAGAAGGAGCGCTGGCTGCCGCCGATGGCAGCCGGTGAGGTCATCGGCTGCTTCGGGCTGACCGAGCCGGACCACGGCTCCGACCCCGCCGCGATGCGCACGCACGCCCGGCGGGACGGCGGCGACTGGGTGCTCAACGGCCGCAAGATGTGGATCACGAACGGTTCCGTCGCCGGCGTCGCGGTCGTGTGGGCGCAGACCGAGGACGGCGTGCGCGGCTTCCTGGTACCGGCCGGGACCCCGGGGTTCTCGGCGCCGGAGATCCGCCACAAGTGGTCACTGCGCGCCTCGGTCACCAGCGAGCTGGTGCTGGACGACGTCCGGCTGCCGCGGGACGCGGTGCTGCCGGACGTCACCGGGCTGCGCGGCCCGCTCAGCTGCCTCGGCCACGCCCGCTACGGCATCGTGTGGGGCTCGATGGGTGCCGCCCGGGCGAGCTTCACCGCCGCCCTGGAGTACGCGGGGAGCCGGGAACAGTTCGGGCGGCCCATCGCCGGTTTCCAGCTGACCCAGGCCAAGCTGGCTGACATGGCGGTGGAACTCCACAAGGGCCTGCTGCTCGCCCACCACCTGGGCCGCCGGATGGACGCCGGCACGCTGCGGCCGGAGCAGGTCAGCTTCGGCAAGCTGAACAACGTCCGCGAGGCGATCGAGATCTGCCGCACCTCGCGCACCGTGCTGGGCGCGAACGGCATCTCGCTGGAGTACCCCGTGATGCGGCACGCCACCAATCTCGAGTCGGTGCTCACCTACGAAGGCACCGTGGAGATGCACCAGTTGGTGCTGGGCAAGGCGCTCACCGGGGAGGACGCCTTCCGGTGAGCCCACCGGGAGGGCGCCTTCCGGTGCCGCGAGGCAGCACGGCCGCTGCCTCGCGGCGTCAGCTCTGGTTGAAGAAGCCGCCCTCGGAGGCGCGCCGCTCCTGGCCGTTCACCACCTGGTAGTCGTCGGGGGTCAGCAGGAAGACCCGGTTGGCCACGCGTTCGATCGAGCCGCGAAGCCCGAAGGTCAGCCCGGCGGCGAAGTCGATCACCCGCTTGGCGTCCGAGGACTCCATGGCCGTGAGGTTCACGATCACCGGGACGCCGTCCCGGAAGAGTTCACCGATGCCGCGTGCGTCCCGGAAGCCGTCCGGGGTGACCGTGGCGATCCGGGTGCCCTGGTCCTGCGCGGTCTCCGCCGTCGCCCGGATCCGCGGGTCCGTCACCCACACGTCACGGGCGGCGTCTCCGGGTTCCGGCCCCTCGGCGTAGTCGTCGTCGTAGTAACGCATCTCGCTGTCGTCGACGAGGCCCAGCCAGGCACTCGCCTTGCGCACCGATCCCATGGACGCCTCCTCTCGCATGCGGTCCGTGCTGTCCGCAATCCCTATCGTCGTCCATGATGTGGATGATGCGCCAAGCGGATATCCGCCCCGCACACGATTCGTGACAGTTCTGGTGCACAGGGAGGGCCGCCGGAGCTGGGGTCTTGCGGTATACGGGTGGTGACGGAAGGAAAGATCACCGCCTCCCGCCGCGCGGGTGAGCGGGACGGACATACGGGTGACGCCCCGGATGGATCGTCGGTGATGGCCCGTCAAGGTCCGGAGCAGAAACGGTAATGCGGGGGAGCGGAAAAACACAGTGTTCGGAATCATCAGGCCGTGCCGGCATCGTCTCGGCCCGGAACTCACCACCGAGTGGATGGCGCACCTGTGCGGGCTGTGCCTGGCACTGCGGGCCGATCACGGGCAGTTCGCCCGGATCGCCACCAATTATGACGGACTGGTGCTGTCCGTCCTGACAGAGGCTCAGATGCCTCGTACGCCGGGAGACCGGCGGACCGCCGGGCCGTGCCCGCTGCGCGGCATGCGCACCGCGCCGGTGGCACGCGGGGAGGGCGCCCGGCT
>NZ_BAAHCA010000699.1:0-2603 GCF_054776295.1 Streptomyces sparsus | reverse complement strand
CCGACGGTGTCAGCGGCGTCCGCCGCGCTTCCGCGTCATCTTGGCGAGGACGAGCAGGACCGCGACGGCCGCCAGGATCGGTGCGGGGCGGCGGCGTGCCGCCGCGGCGACCTGACCGGCCTTCTCCTGCACCTGGTCGGGTGTGCGCTCCTGGAGCTTGCCGGCCACGACCGACGCCTTCTCACCGACCTGCGTACGGGCGAGGGCGGCCCGCTCCCGCACCGGCTCGGGGGTGCGCTCCTGGGCGAGCTTCGCCAGCCGGGTGGCCCTCTCCTGCACCTGTGTCCTGGCCTGCGCGGTGGCGTGCTGGGCCTGCGCCTTGGCCGAGGTGGCCTTCTGCCGCACGCCCGGCGCCGCCTCGTCGGCCTTGCCCGCCAGCCCTTCCACGCTCTGGCCGAGCCGTTCCTGGGTGCCTTCCGTGCGGACCCGCAGCTCCTCGGGGGTGGGTGCGGATCCGTTCGTCTCGGGCTTGCCGCTCATCGATGTGCCCTCTCCTTGATTTCGGCCACGTCGGCCTTGATGCCGGCGATCGCCTGCTCGGGCGCCGGCGGTGTCGCCTGTTTGATCTGCTTCTTGCCCGCCAGCCCCAGCACGGCGGTGACGCCGAGCAGGACCACGGCGACGATCAGCGCCGAGGCCCATACCGGCAGTACCAGTGCCAGCGCCGCGATCGCGGCGGCGGCCAGGGCCTGCAGCGCGATGAACGCCATCATCCCGGCGCCGCCGAACAGGCCGCCGCCGATACCGAACCGCTTGCCCTTCGCGGTCATCTCCGCCTGCGCGAGGCGCAGTTCCTCACGGACCAGCTGGGACAGCTGCTGCGAGGCCAGGGACACCAGCTCGCCCACCGAGCTCTGGCTGCCGTTGTGTTCCGGGCGGTGCTCAGGAGGATTCATCACCGTTCACCTGTCTTTTGGATGCTTCGTTCGACCGGTTACCCGGCCGCGCCGCGCACATGCGGCCGGTGGGGAGGGAAGGCCTCCGGATGCGTCGCCACGTGATCCTCCGCAGGACGCGAAGGGCACGCGGGCGCCGAACCGCCGGGCGGCAGGCCGTCATTCGGCCCGGCGTCGGTCCTCGTCGCTCCACTTCCTGGTGTCGCGCGGCTCGACGTAGGGCTCCTCGTTCTCCGGGTGGCCGCCGACGATGGCGCGCTGCCTGGCCATCTCGGCGTCGAACTCCAGGCCCAGGAGGATCGCCAGGTTGGTGATCCACAACCACACCAGGAAGATGATCACACCGGCGAGAGTGCCGTAGGTCTTGTTGTAGGAGCCGAAGTTGGCGACGTAGAAGGCGAACCCGGCGGAAGCGACCAGCCAGAGCAGCAGCGCCAGCAAGCTGCCCGGCGTGACCCACTTGAAGCCGCGGCCCCTGGCGTTCGGCGCCGCCCAGTAGAGGACGGCGATCATGATGGTGACCAGCAGCACCAGCACCGGCCACTTGGCGATCGACCACACCGTCATCGCGGTGTCGCCCACGCCCAGCGCGGTGCCGACCTGCCGGGCGATACCGCCGGTGAGCACCACGATGAGGGCGCTGACGCAGGCCAGGACCATCAGGACCACCGTGAGCACCAGGCGCAGCGGCAGGACCTTCCACACCGGACGCCCTTCGGGCATGTCGTAGACGACGTTGGAGCTGCGGATGAAGGCCGCGACGTAACCGGAGGCGGACCACACGGCGGCGAGCAGACCGACGACGGCCATGACGGAGCCGATTCCGCCGCTGCCCTGGAGCTGCTCCACCGCGTTGGTGATCACCTGGCGCGCCGCGCCGGGGGCCAGATCCTGGAGGTTGTCCATGACCTGCTGGGTGGCGGACTGGCCGGCTACGCCGAGCAGCGAGACCAGCACCAGCAGCGCCGGGAACAGGGAGAGCACGCTGTAGTAGGTGAGCGCAGCGGACCGGTCGGTGAGCTCGTCCTGCTTGAACTCCTTGGCCGTACTGCGCAGCAGTGCGCCCCACGACTTCTTGGGCATCTCGGTCGGCGTGTCGGGGGCGTCGCGCTCGACCTGCGGGTCCGGTCCTGGACGACCCGCCTCTGCGTCGTCCCGGCCGCCGGGGGCGTCACGGTGGTCGGTGCCGTCCCTGCTGCCGGAGCCGGCACGGTCCTGGCCGGCCCGATCGTCCGGCGTTCCCGCGCCCGCCTGGTCCTCGGACTTGTCTCGATGCAGCTTCGGTATCCGTGCCATGGGTACCGGATGACCAGGACAGGCGGAAGATAACCGCACATCTCTGACCAATCTGTGATTTTTTTCGCCTCGCCCCGCCTGGCCACCGGTGACCGCCACGCCTCCGCTCCACCCCCGCCGGGGCTCCCACCACGACTCCGTCGCCGGGCAGGCCGCGTCGCCCGGCGTACCCCCGCCCTCCCTGCCCGGAGGGAGGGGTGTGAAGCGGCTCCGGGCGGGAATCCGGCAGCCATGATCAGCCTCACGGATCTGCGCAAGGCGGACCTCCGGCTCACCCGCCGGATGGCCTCCTGGGACTCGGCCTGGGCCCGGCAGGCACTGCCCGCCCTGGAGTCGTCGGCCGAGCGGACGAAGCTGTGGTGGGGCGCGGCGGCGGTTCTGGCGACCGCGGGCGGCGGCCGGGGCCGCCGG
>NZ_BAAHCA010000698.1:0-2618 GCF_054776295.1 Streptomyces sparsus | reverse complement strand
CCGCCCCCCGACGCGGACGGCGAGGCCACCGCGGCGGACCGCATCCGCGCGGTGGCCGCCTCCGGCTTCGCCTCGCTGGCCGTGCCCGAGGTCTTCGGTGGTGCCGGCGCCACCCTGCTGGGCACCGCCGCCGCCCAACGTGCCCTAGCGAAGGCCGATCCCGGTGCGGCGATCGCCCTCAACATGCACTCCCTCACCGTCGGCCTGATGACGGACTACTGGCAGCGGCACCGCGACACCACGTGGTGGCTGCTCGAAGCCATCGCCGGCTCCGACGCCCTCGTCGCGTCGGCGTTCGCGGAGCCCGGTGGCAGCGCCAACTTCCTCAGCAGCCGCTGCGAGGCGCGACCGGACGGCAAGGGCTACGTCGTCTCGGGGGTGAAGTACCCCTGCTCGCTGGCGACCACCGCCACCCTGGTCTGCCTGTCCGCACGCGTCACCGGCAGCGACGAGACGATCATCGCGCTGTGCCCCGCCTCCTCCCCGGGACTGCGGGTCGAGGGCGACTGGCCGTCCCTGGGTATGCGGGACTCCGACACCGCGAGGATCGTCCTGGACGAGGTGCCGATCGACGACCGGCTGGTGTTCCACCGCGCCCCGGCCGACGCCATCGACGACACGCTGATCGCCGGCATCGTCTGGTTCGCGGTGCTGGTCTCCGCCACCTACCACGGAGTGCTGAGCCACCTGCTCGACGTGGCCGCCACCGGGGTGCGCACCGCCGGCACGCACGGAGCGCGCACCGCCCTGCTCGGCAGGGCCGCCCGGGAAGTGCTGGCACTGGGCGGGGCCTGCCGCCAACTCGCCCGTGACTGGGAGGACGGCACCCTCAGCGGCAATCCGGCCCTCGCCACCGCCATGGCGCTGCGGGCCACTCTCAGCGACACCCGGGACCGGGTGCTCGGCGCGCTCACCCCGGTCATCGGCAGCCGCCTGTACACCAAGGGCCAGACCGCCGCCGGCCTGGCCGTGGACTCACTCGCCGCCCACCACCACCCGCCGAGCCTGCTGGTCTGCGACGAGTCGGTCGGCGCGCTGTGCACCGGCCGCCGGATGAGCTTCGACCCGACCGCCTGAACCGTTCGCCGCGACCCCGACCGCCTGAACCGTTCGCCGCGACCCCGACCGCCCGCCCCGACCCGAGGAGAACAGCCCGTGCCCACCGTGGAAGTCACCCTGCGCATCGCCGCCCCCGTCGAGCAGACCTGGCACGCCGTCAGCCGCATCGAGGACTACGCCGACTACATGGACAGCGTGAACTCCGTGCGACTGGCCGAGACGTCGGGTGACGTCCGGATCAGCGAGTGGTCGGTGATGCTCAAGGGGTCGGTCCTGGAGTGGGTCGAGGAGGACACCCTCGACCACGCCGCGCGCACCATGGCCTTCCGCCAGCGCACCGGCGACCTCGACCACTTCAGCGGCTACTGGAAGGTCGAACCGGACACCGACGGCGGCTCCCTGGTCACCTTCCTGACCGAGTTCGAGATCGGCATCCCGTTGCTCGCCGACATGCTCGACCCGGTGGCCGCCAAAGCGCTGCGCGACAACGCGCAGCAGATGCTGACCGCGATCGAACAGCGGGTCGTGGCCCCGTGACCACGTCCCCCCAGGTCCTGGTGACCGGCGCCACCGGTGCCGTCGGCGGTGAACTCGTACGCCGCCTCACCGACGCCGGCTGCGCGGTCGACGGAGTCAGCAGCCGCGGCGGCCCCGGCCCCGACCAGGTCGCCTGGCGAATGGGCGCCGAACCGCCGCCCCCGCGGCTGCGTCGGCACTGGGACGCCGTCGTCAACTGCGCCGCCGACACCCGGTGGAACCGCAGTCCGGAAGCGGCCGAGCAGGCCAACGTCGGCCCGGCGCGGGAGCTGCTGCGCCTGCTCGCCGATCGCACCCACCTGGTCCAGATGTCCACGTCCTTCGCCTGCGGACTGCGCGGTGACGGTCAGTCCGCCGATCCGGCCGACTACCGCAACACCTACGAGTGGTCGAAGGCGTGCACCGAGCGGCTGGTGCGGGCCGAGCACCCCGCCACCGACGTCGTGCGGTTTCCGGCCGTGCTCGGACGCCACGGGGACGGGCACATCGACAGGTTCAGCGGCTTCTACTGGGTGTCGGCGGGGCTGTGCTCCGGCAGCCTGCCGGCGCTCGTCGCCCACCGGGACGCCTACGTGGAGGGTGTCGCCGTCGACGACCTCGCCGCGTGGACAACCCGGCTGATCATGGACGGCCCCCCGACCTCACCCCGCACCTTCGTACTCGGCCGCGGTGCGCACGCCCCGCGGGTGGGCGAGGTGTTCGACCTCATGCTCACCGCCCTGAACGCGTGGCGGGCCCGGAACGGCGCCAGCCCCCTGCCGGCCCCGCCGTTCGTGACGCCGCAGGCCTGGAACCGCTTCTACTTCCCCTTCGCCCGGGAGCACCTGAGCCGGGCGCAGCTGCGGCGGGTGGAGTTGTACGCGGCCTTCCAGCCCTACTGGGCCATCGAGGAGCCGCTGCCGTTCACCGACCTCATGCCCGACATCACCGACGCGATCACCGCCTCGTACCGGTACTGGGCGGAGCACAACCGGGCCGCGGCCAGCGCGGAGCCCCGGGCCTGGGCGGCGGCGTGACCGCCG
>NZ_BAAHCA010000697.1:0-2619 GCF_054776295.1 Streptomyces sparsus | reverse complement strand
CGTCGGCGAGCAGGGACCGGTCGGGGCCGCCGGCGAGGTGCAGTTCCACGTCCGGCAGCTGGGCGAGCGCCCGGATCATCGCGTCGAAGCCCTTGCGGGGGACCAGGCGGCCGGCGGCGAGCATGCGGGGGCGGCCGGGCGCCTTGTGGTGGCCGGGGCGGGGCGCGAACAGGGCGGTGTCCACCCCGCACGGCACGATGCCGGAACGTTCCGGCGGAATCCCCATGTCGGCCAGCTCGAACACCTCGTCGGAGCAGGTCGCCAGGACGCGGCTGCACTCCTGCCCGATGCGGCGCTCCTCGTCGACGCGCTGCGCCGGGCTGGTGTCCTCGTCGCCCTGGTGGCGCCGCTTCACGGTGCCCAGCGCGTGGTAGGTCATCACGACCGGGATGCCCAGCGCCCGGGCCCCCGCGAGGGCGGCGATCCCGGACATCCAGAAGTGGGCGTGCACCACGTCGGGAGGGTCCTCCGCCCAGTGCCGGGCGAGGTGGCTGCCGAAGGCCGGCATGTACGGGTACAGCGTGTCCTTCGGCACCTGCTCGGCCGGGCCCACCGGGACGTGCTTCACGTCGACGCCGGCGTCGAAGGGGACCCGCTCGGGCTGGTCGGCCGTGTCCCGCCGGGTGTGCACGGTGACGGTGTGGCCGCGCCTGGCAAGAGCGCTCGACAGCTGGGCGACGTAGACGTTCTGTCCCCCGGCGTCGGGTCCACCGAGCGTGGCGAGCGGACTCGCGTGCTCCGAAACCATGGCGATCTTCATCGGGTCACTTCCTTCATCAGCTGGTCCCACTCGTCCAGGAACCGGGGCATGCCGTACCGGGCCAGAGCCGCGGTCCGGCCGTCCTGGCCGACCTCGCGGGCGAGTGCCGGGTCGGCCAGGAAGTCGTGGACGGCGTCCGTCAGCACGTCGAGCCGGTTGGAGACGACGCCGGCGCCGGGCGGCACCGCCTCCCGGACCTCGGTGGTGTCCAGCGCGACCACCGGCATGGCCAGGTGCATGGCCTCCAGCAGGGACAGCCCCAGGGACGTCCAGCGCACCGGGTGCACGTAGACGCGTCGTCTGGCCATCTCGGCGTGCAGGGCGTGCTGGGTGAGCTCGTGGCTGCGGCAGCGTTCCTCCGGCAGCCCCAGGTGCCCCGCCAGGCCGTCGGTACGCATGCCGAACACGTCCAGTGGCGCGGCGCGGGCGAAGAGCGGCAGCAGGTCGGTGCCCGTGGTGCGGCCACGCCTGATCGGCTCGTTGACGACCACCGCGGCCCGCTCCAGCTCACCGGTCCACCGCGGGCCCGGGTCGGGGACGCCGTGCTCGATGACGGCCGTGGGTGTGGCGCCCGCGTCCCAGAAGAGCCGGTTGAAGTGCGTGACGTGGACCAGCGTGCACCCGGGCAGCCCGGCCGCCGGGTGGCGGGTGTGGGGGACCCGGCCGTCCGGGGCGTTGTGCTCCAGGTAGACGGCCGGCACGTCCCGTCCGGGACGGCGCCCCAGCCAGCGCTCGGCGAGCTGCACCTCGTGCGGGCGCTGGAGCACGACCAGGTCGACGTGCTCGTCGCGAAGCTGCTCGGGTGTCACCTCGACGGCTGCCTCCGGCCAGTCCCAGGTGGCGGCCCGGCCGAGCCCGTCGAGCCCGCGCTCGGCTGTGACCGGCAGCAGGTAGGTGTGCGGACCCTGGACGAACGCCGTCGTCCAGGAACCGTGCACGTGCCAGATCAGGATTCTCATGCGTGCGCCTCCCTGCCGAGCTTCTCCACCGCGCGGACCACGTCCCCCGGCGTCACCTCGTCCAGGCACGGGTGGCCCCGCACCGGGCACCGCCGGGCCCTGCTGCCGGCGCACGGCGCCCCCTGGTCGCCGAGCAGCACGTGCGGGACACCGAAGGGCCCCCACCGCTCGGCGGGGACCACGGGGGCGAACAGCGACACCACCGGGGTGCCCACGGCCGCCGCCAGATGGGCCGGGCCGGTGTTGCCCACCACCACCGTCGAGGCGTTCGCCAGCACCCCGGCCAGCTCCCGCGGATCGGTGCGGCCGCCGAGGTCGAGTGCCTTCGAGCCCGCCACCTCGGCGGTCAGGTCCCGCTCTCCGGGGCCTCCGGTCACCGCCACCCGGTGGCCCTCGGCCACCAGCGCGGCGGTCATCGCCGCCATCCGCCCGGTGCTGGGACGCCGGGCCGGCACGCTCGCGCCGGGATGCACCACCACGTACCCCGCGGGTCCGGTCAGGTGCGCGGTCGCCGGCGGCCGGTGCACCCGCATCCGGCCGTCGTCCCCGTCCGGCAGCGGGAAACCGGCCGCCTCGGCCAGTTCCAGGGCCGCCTCCACCTCGTGGCTGCCCGGGTCGCGCCGGTGCCGCAGATCCAGCAGCGAGCCGGGGTACTGCACACTGTCCGCGCAGATCCGCCCGACACCGGCCATCCGCAGCAGCAGCGCCGTCGGCAGCGGGCTCTGGTGCGCCGACGCCAGGACCAGGGCCGTGTCGCAGCCCTCGGCGGCGATCAGGTCCACGCACCGGTCCACGTCCTCCCGGACCACCGGACCGGGCTCGGCGCTCACCCACGGCGCGTCCCACACCAGCACCTCGTCCACGCCGGGCAGGAGCCGCGCCGCGTCCACGCCGCGCGGG
>NZ_BAAHCA010000696.1:0-2621 GCF_054776295.1 Streptomyces sparsus | reverse complement strand
GATTCCCTTCCGGGTCTCCTCCGGGCGCTTCCCTTCGGTGTCTCCGACTCTATCAAACCTTTTCCGTGATCCGAATTCGTCGTTCTGCGGACATGCAGAAGCCGGAATCGATTTGATCAAGGGGTTTGTTTTGCCGGGTGCTGCCCGCGCCGTCGGCGCCGGGCAGGGGTCCGACAGTACAGCCGCACCGGGATCGGAGGCAAATCGTCCCGGGCCCGCTGCAGGGCCGTCGCACAGTGTCGGCTCGCCCGCATGCGCGTACGGAATCCGCAGTTCCTATGACTTACGCTTCTGAACGGTACGCCGTCCGGACAGGCAGCGACGGCGGCTGAACGATCACCGCCCTGGGAGGCTTCCCATGACCACCGTGACGTCCCCGCTCACCGGACGCGCCATCGGACTCGCGGCTGTGCCCGACCCGGTGTTCTCCGGCGCGATGGTGGGACCCGGTACCGCCGTCGACCCGGTGCGCGAGCCCTCCGAGGCCGTTTCACCCGTCGACGGCATCATCGTGTCCCTTCATCCGCACGCCTTCGTGGTCGTCGACGCGGAAGGACACGGTGTCCTCACTCACCTGGGCATCGACACGGTCCAGCTGAACGGTGAGGGCTTCGAGCTGCTCGCCGCCAAGGGGGACAGCGTCAAGCGCGGTGACCCGGTCGTGCGCTGGAACCCCGCCGCCGTCGAGCAGGCCGGCAAGTCGCCCATCTCGCCGGTCGTCGCCCTCGAGGCCACCGCGGACTCGCTCACCGATGTCGCCGAGGACGCCGACGTCCGGGTCGGCGACACCCTCTTCGGCTGGAACTGAACTCGCGCGCCGGCACCGCGGGTGCCGGCGCATGGACCGTGACGAACAGCGGCGGCCCGCCCGCCGCAACAACCGGAGACGGGTGAGATGGACACAAAGCTTCGAGGCGTGGGAGTCAGCCACGGCGTGGCGATCGGGGAGGTCCGGCACATGGGCACCGCGGTGCTCGAACCGCCGGCCAAGCAGATCGCCGCGGACGATGCTCCGCGTGAACAGCAGCGGGCGCGGCAGGCGGTGGACGCGGTCGCCGCGGACCTCAACGCCCGCGGCAACCTGGCCGGCGGTGAGGCGCAGGCGGTGCTCGAAGCACAGGCGCTCATGGCACAGGATCCCGAACTGATGGCGGACGTGGAACGCCGCATCGCCGTGGGCAGCACCGCCGAGCGCGGCGTCTACGACGCGTTCGCCTCGTACCGGGCGCTGCTCGCCGGTGCCGGCGAGTACCTCGCCGGGCGGGTCGCGGACCTGGACGACGTACGCAACCGCATCGTGGCGCGGCTGCTCGGAGTGCCGATGCCGGGTGTGCCCGACAGCGACGAGCCCTTCGTGCTCATCGCCCGCGATCTGGCTCCGGCGGACACCGCCCTGCTCGACCCCGCGCTGGTCCTGGGATTCGTCACCGAGGAGGGCGGTCCCACCAGCCACAGCGCCATCCTGGCCCGTGCGCTCGGCGTTCCGGCGATCGTGGCGCTGCCCGGAGCGGGTGAGCTGCCCGAGGGCACCGTCGTCGCCGTCGACGGCAGCAGCGGTGAGGTCATCGTCAACCCGGACGCCGAGGAGCGCGAGGAGCTCGAGCGGGTGGCGGCCGAGCGCAGGGCGGCGCTGACCGCGAGCACCGGGCCGGGCGCGTCGTCCGACGGGCACAAGGTGCCGCTGCTGGCGAACGTCGGCGGGCCCGCGGACGTGCCGGCCGCGGTGGCGGCCGGAGCCGAGGGCGTCGGGCTGTTCCGCACCGAGTTCCTCTTCCTGGACGACAGCAAGCAGGCGCCGTCGGAGGACAAGCAGGTCGAGGCCTACCGGACCGTGCTGGAGGCGTTCCCGGAGGGCCGGGTCGTCGTGCGGGTGCTGGACGCGGGGGCGGACAAGCCACTGGAGTTCCTGTCCCCGGGTGATGAGCCCAACCCGGCACTGGGTGTGCGCGGTCTGCGCTCGCTGCTGGACCACCCGGAGGTGCTGCGGACGCAGCTCACCGCGCTGGCCCGGGCAGCGGAGGGGCTGCCGGTGTACCTCGAGGTGATGGCGCCGATGGTCGCCGACCGCTCGGACGCCAAGGCGTTCGCGGACGCGTGCCGTGAGGCGGGCCTGCAGGCGAAGTACGGCGCGATGGTGGAGATCCCCTCCGCGGCGCTGCGTGCCCGGTCGGTGTTGCAGGAGGTCGAGTTCCTCTCGCTGGGCACCAACGACCTGGCCCAGTACACCTTCGCGGCTGACCGCCAGGTGGGAGCGGTGTCCCGGCTTCAGGACCCGTGGCAGCCGGCGCTGCTGGACCTGGTGGCGCTGTCCGCCGACGCGGCGAAGGCCGAGGGCAAGAGCTGCGGGGTCTGCGGTGAGGCCGCCGCCGATCCGCTGCTGGCCTGCGTGCTGACCGGGCTCGGTGTCACCAGCCTCTCCATGGGCGCGGCCTCGATCCCCTACGTGCGGACGACACTGGCGAAGCACACGCTGGCCCAGTGCGAGCGGGCCGCGGCTGCGGCGCGCGCGTCGGACAGTGCCGACGAGGCGCGTGCCGCAGCTCAGGCGGTGCTCTCCGGCGAGTAGTCCGGCCGAGGACCGAGCCACACCCGGTGCCGGGTGCTCCACCACGTGGTGGAGC
>NZ_BAAHCA010000695.1:0-2623 GCF_054776295.1 Streptomyces sparsus | reverse complement strand
CCGCGTCCCGCAGCAGGTCCAGCGTCTCCGCCCGTCCGGGTTCCGCGGCGGGTAGCCCCCGCACCTCCGACTCGGCCGCGGCGGCCGCGCAGAGCAGCGGCCAGGCGTAGCGTTCGGTGCCCATCGGGAAACCGGCCTCCACCGCGCCCGCGAGCAGGCCGCGCGTCTGCTCGGTGCGCCCTCTCGCCGCCTCGATCTCCAGCTCCAGGCAGGTCAGCGGGATGACGTACTGCGGCTGCGGGTCGTGGGTCCCGAACTGCCGCCGGGCCTCTGCCAGTTCCTGCGCCGCCAGGCCCGTCCGGCCGCGCAGCAGGGCGAGTCGGCCGCTGCGCAACGCGGCGGCGGCGAGTGGTTTGACGCTGCGTGCCAGCTGCCGTGTCGAGAGCACCGCCTGCTCGGCCTCCGGCCAGCGGCCCAACGCGAGCAGCGTGGCCGCCCGGTTGCCGTGCAGCCACGCCTTGACGTCCCGCAGTCCGTACCGGTCGGCCACGGCCAGACCCTCGTCGAGCACCGCCAGCGCCTCCGCGTACCGGCCGACCTGGTCGAGCGCCGAGGAGAGGTTCACGTGCGCCCGCCCGAGCACGGCGACCAGGCCGGTGTCGGCGACCTGCCGCGCGGCTGCGGCCATCTCGGCCAGTCCGGCGTCGATGTCCCCGGCGTCGACCATGCGGCCGCCCAGCGTGAGCCGGGCGTGCAGCTCGATGCTCTCGGCTCCCGTCAGGGCGGCCAGTTCGACGGCACGCTGTGAGGTGGCGAGGTTGTCGGGCCGCGGGTCGTGGGTGGCCTCCCAGGCGGCGACGTGGGCCAGTACCTCGGCGTGCACCGGCGACGGCGGCAGCCCGCGGACCAGTTCCTGCGCCCGGCTCAGCTCCGCCCAGCCGTCGCCCGTGCCCGCGCCCTCCATCAGCTTGCAGCGCTGCACCCAGAACCAGGCAGCCCGCAGCGGATCCTCGCCGTCGAGCAGCCGCAGCGCCCGCTTGATGCTGACCAGGGCACGCTTGCGCTCCCCCGCCAGCAGCGCGGCCTGCACCGTCTCGGCGAGCAGGTCGAGGTAACGCAGCGCCTCACCCTCGCCGTTCTCGCCGTTCTCATGAGTCTCGCCGTCCCCGCCGGGCGGGCAGCCGCAGGCCGGGTAGACGTCGGCCTGGTCGAAGGGGCGCAGCGCGAGCCGGGTCTCCGAGGAGGCGTCCTCCCACAGTTCCAGCGCCCGGTCGAGCAGCTTCAGCTGCTCGGAGTAGGCGTAGCGCCGCCGGGCTTCGACGGCCGCGTCCAGTGCGGCGGGCAGCGCCTTGGCGGTGTGATGGGCCAGCAGCCAGTAGCTGGCCAGCCGGGCGGCCCGCTGATCGGCCCGGACCAGTCCGGGGTCGGCCTCCAGGGCCTGCGCGTAGCGCCGGTTGATGCCGCTGCGCTCACCGGGCAGCAGATCGTCGGAGACGGCTTCGCGGACCAGGGCGTGGCGGAAGCGGTAGCCGCCCTCGGTGCCGATGTCGTCGGTGGGGGCGAGCACGTGCGCGCCGACCGCGGTCCGCAGCGCGCTGAGCAGCTCGTCGGCGCCCAGGTCCGCGACGGCTGCGAGGAGCGGGAACTCGACGGCCGAGCCGCCCTCGGCGGCCAGGCGCACAATCTGCTGGGTGGTCTCCGGCAGGGCCTCCACCCGGACCAGCAGCAGGTCGCGAAGGGAGTCGCTGAGGTCTCCGGTGTCACCGGTGGAGTTGGCCGTGAGTTCCTCCACGAAGAAGGGATTGCCCTCGGACCGGGTGAAGACCTCGTCGACCAGGTCGCGCGGCGGCACGCCGCCGCCCCGGATGCCGGCGATCTGCGCGCTGACCTCCTCGCGGTTGAGCCGGGGCAGTTCGATGCGGCGGATGGTGCGCAGCCGGTCCAGTTCGGCCAGGAAGGGCCTCAGCGGGTGGCGGCGGTGGATGTCGTCGGACCGGTACGTCGCGACCAGCACCAGGCGGGCCCGGTGCACCGAGCGCAGCAGGTAGGCGAAGAGTTCGCGGGTGGAGCGGTCGGCCCAGTGCAGGTCCTCGACAGCGAGCAGCAGCGTGCCGTCCTGGGAGAGGGACTCCAGCAGCCGCGCGGTCAGTTCGAAGAGCCGGGCCCGGCCGTCCTCGTCGTGGAACTCCCCCGTCGCCTCCCCCAGTTCGGGCAGCAACCGGGCGAGTTCGCCCTCCTGGCCGGCCACTGCGTCGGTGAGCCGCTCGCCCAACTGCCGGTGCAGTGAGCGCAGAACGGTGGAGACCGGGGCGAACGGCAGGCCCTCGGCGCCGATCTCTATGCAGCCGCCGACGGCGGTCACCGCTCCGGCGGACCGTGCGGTGGCCAGGAACTCGTCCAGCAGCCGCGTCTTGCCGACGCCGGCCTCCCCGCCGACGACCACCACCTGCATCTCCCCGGTCGCGGCTCGGCGCAGTGCCTCGTCGAGGGCGGACACCTCGGCCGAGCGGCCGACGAACACGGGGCTCACGGTTGGGGCAGGCACGTCTGCGAGCATCGCACGGCGGTGGGTCACGTCGTCACTGGTTTTCCGTCGGGGTGAAGGCCGGTGCGGCCCCCGGCCCCCGGCCCGCTCCGGTGAGGGGCTGGGTCCGGGACCGCGTCCGGGTGCGGGCCGGGGGTG
>NZ_BAAHCA010000694.1:0-2629 GCF_054776295.1 Streptomyces sparsus | reverse complement strand
CCGTGCGTCCGTGGCGGTCGGCAGGGTGGCGGCGGTCGGCAGGGTGGTGGCGGTCAGCAGGGTGGTGGCCGTCGGGGTGGCGGCGGCCGGGGTGGCGCAGCATCCCTTGCCCTGCCAGGCGGCGCGGCCTTCCCTGACCGCGATGACGGCGATGACCAGGGCGGCGAGCGGGTCGGCCCAGGACCAGCCGAACAGCAGGTTGACCAGCAGGCCGACCAGCAGCACCGCTGAGAGATAGGTGCAGAGCAGCGTCTGCTTGGCGTCGGCGACGGCCGACGCGGACCCGAGTTCGCGGCCGACCTTGCGCTGGGCCGCGGACAGGAAGGGCATGATCGCCAGCGAGAGCGCGGCGAGCACGATACCGGGCACCGAGTGTCCGGCTTCCCCTGGACCGAGCAGGGCGCGTACCGAGTCGACGGTGATGTAGAGCGCGAGGGCGAAGAACGAGAAGGCGATGATCCGCAGTGTGCGCTGCTCGCCGGCCTCACGGGCGGCGTGGTCGCGGGCGGAGAACTGCCAGGCGACGGCCGCGGCGGACGACACCTCGATCACGGAGTCGAGGCCGAAACCGATGAGCGCGGTGGAGGAGGCGAGCGTGCCCGCCGTGATCGCGACGACCGCCTCGATGACGTTGTAGCTGATCGTGAAGGCGACCAGCAGGCGTATGCGCCGGGTCAGCACGTCCCGGCGGTCCGGGCTCGGGCCGAGGGATATCGCGGTCATTCAGCAGCACCCCTTCTCGTCCGCGTCCGTGCAGTTGCGGTCCGCTTCGACGGCGACCACGGCGGAGCGGAGGTCGTCCAGGGCGTGCCCGAGGCGTTCGTCGGCGAGTTCGTAGCGGACCCGCCGGCCGTCGGGCACGGCCACGACCAGACCGCAGTCACGCAGGCACGTCAGGTGGTTCGACAGCCGGGTGCGGGAGATCTGGAGGGTGTCGGCCAGATCGGCCGGGTAGGCGGCGGCGTCCCGCAGCGCGAGCAGCACCCGGCAGCGGATCGGATCGGCGAGCGCCCGCCCGAACCGCGCGAGCACCTCGATGTCGGAAGCGACTGTCAGCATGCCCCGACGGTACACGGATTGCTGGATTCAGGAAAGCCTGGATCATTGCTTCGTCGAAGGGCTTCCCGGAACTCCTCGTGCGCCCGCGGAGTGCGCGTGCGATCGGACAACCCTTGCCCGGCCCTGCTCAGGCCTTGCAGGCAAGCAGGTGCACCTCCTGGAACTGCCGTCGGTCGGTGGGCAGAGGCTCGCGGATCATGCGGGCAACCTCGACCAGCCCGGACTCGCGGAGCATCCCGGCGAGATGATCGGGTGACCACCGGTAGGCCGGCGCGACCGTGTGAGCGAAGCCCTGCGTCGGGTGGGACGGACCCTCGCTCGCCGAGAAACCGAGCAGGAGGTGGCCGCCAGGTGCCAGCACGCGGTGGAACTCCGCCAGAAGGACGGGGAGTTCCCGCGGCGGCGTGTGAATGACGGACCAACGGGAGAGCACGCCGCCCAGCACACCGTCGGCGATCTCCAACGCGGCCATCGAGCCCACGTCGAACCGCAGGCCCGGGTAGGCCTGCCGAGCCGACTCGACCATCACCGGGGAGGCGTCGACACCGAACGCCGCCAACCCCAGCGCGTCCAGGTGAGCGGTGACATGGCCGGGCCCGCACCCCAGGTCCGCGACCTGGCCGCCCCCGCCCGCACCGACGTACTCGGCGAAGGCGCCCAGGATCGCGCGGTCCAGGGGACTGTTCCGCAGCGAGTCGCGGAACAGCTCCGCATAGACGGGTGCGGCGGCGTCGTAGGCCTCGCGAGTGGCGCTGAGGGCATCGTGTTCGACCATGCTCCCGACAGTAGTCCCTGGCGCCGGGCCCACCTCCGAAGCCAGGTGCTGAAGGCAGTCCGCTGACCACCGGACGGCACGTCGTCCGCCCTGCCGACGGCCGACGTCCCGGAACCGCCCAACACGCCACCCACCGCACACGCAGGACCCCCGCGACCGCGTGAGCGGCCCGGGGGCGTCGGCCACCAGCTACCGAAGCAGCTGATGACGTGAGAGAGCCTAGCCGCCCCGCACGGTGCCGGGCGAGAGCACACACCGCCAATACCCGGGCTCCCGACGCCGGTTGCTGCCTCCCGAACCCCGGGGTGCGACGGCGAGCGCTCGGGGCCGAGTACGGCGAGAGCAGGCCCCTCACTCCCCCCGCCGCCCCGCGAGCACCCGGCGGAGGGCGTAGGTGGCGGCTCCGGCGAGGAGGACGGCGGTGCCGGCGAGGACGGAGGTGGGCGGGAGGGCGAGGGCCAGGGTCGCGCAGCCGAGCAGGCCGACGACGGGCACCAGGCGGGGCGGGCGTCCTTCCTGAGGGGTGAGCGTCCAGGCGGAGGCGTTGGCGACCGCGTAGTAGAGGAGCACGCCGAAGGAGGAGAAGCCGATGGCGCCGCGCACGTCCGCTGTGGCGACGACCAGGGCGACGAGCGCGCCGACGGCGAGTTCCGCCCGGTGCGGGACGTGGAAGCGCGGGTGGACGGCGGCGAGGGCGGACGGCAGGTGCCGGTCGCGGGCCATCGCCAGGGTGGTGCGGGAGACGCCGAGGATGAGGGCGAGCAGGGAGCCGAGGGCGGCGACGGCCGCGCCCAC
>NZ_BAAHCA010000693.1:0-2634 GCF_054776295.1 Streptomyces sparsus | reverse complement strand
GGGCCGGGGGGCGTACCTGGTCGCGGCTGGCCGGGTTCTCGCCGCGCGCGCTCGGGATGCCGGAGGTGCCCTGGGTGGAGAAGTCGGGCGGGATGCTGCCGGCCTCGACCGAGGTGGAGTCGTCGCCGCCGCCGAAGGTGTATCCGTTGCCGGGACCGGGCACGAGTCCGGAGGCGACCGCCACCGCGCCGACCGCCATCGCCGCTGAGGCGCCGAGCAGGCCGGTGCGGACCGGGGCCGTGCTCCGCTTGCGGTGAGCGCTCCGGTGACGCCCCGCGTCGTAGTCCCGTTGTGCGGAACCGCCGGAGACTGGAACAGGGGTAGCGCGTCGATGGCGTCCCATCTGCTGCTTTTCCTCACGTGCTCGGTGACGGTGGGGTGTCACTCTTTCGGGTGACGTTCGTTGCCGGGCGACACTACGCCATCACGCACGGGGCCGGTGTGCCCTCTGGGGAATTACGCCGGATAGCGTGCGTCACATGAGCGAGCCGGAAAAGGAAAACGATCATGTCCGGATGACGGCCTGGGTTCGCGGCACCGTCCAGGGCGTCGGATTCCGCTGGTTCACCCGGGCGAGCGCGCTGCGTATCGGCGGCCTGACCGGATTCGCACTGAATCTGGAGGACGGCCGGGTACAGGTGGTGGCCGAGGGGACCAGAGGGAACTGCGAGGCGCTGCTCGCCTGGCTGCGCTCCTCGGACACGCCCGGGAACGTCACCGGCGTGACGGAGATCTGGGACGAGCCCCGCGGCACCTACGACACCTTCGCCATCAGGTGATTCGCCGTATGACAGGAAACTGGTTGCCAATCCCCGCGCGGCATGCAAGGCTGCCGCAACAAGTGATCTCCGCACACCAGCGGGCCGCTGCTCCGGCGCGAGGCGCCGTACGAGCCCCTGCGGCGCGTGTTTACACGGTGTGATCGTGTTGACCGTCAAAACATTTGGTGAGACGCTGGAAGCCCCGCGCACCTTAGCTGTTTGACCCTGAGAACCTTGTAAGCAGAGCAAACACCGCGGGTGCTCATCTCTCACGACCCACCGCGACTCCGGTCGGTCACACAGTGTGGAGGACCACTCATCATGGCAAAGGCGCTTCTCGGTTACGTCGGCGGCTCCGACCCCCGAGTCCACTCCGAGATGCGACGGCTGCAGCAGCGTGTCCAGGACCTGGAATCCGAGCTGATCCGGATGCAGGCCGAGAACGACGCGCTGTCGGCTGTCGCACGTCACGGAGACTCGCTGCTCGATGGCATCGACGTCTCCCAGGGCGAGCCCGCGCTCACCTGATCCGTTTCACCGGGGGTGAGTAGCAGCGCCCACCGCTGGCAGAACTGCGAGGGACGCTTCGGCGTCCCTCCGTCATTTCCTGTGGGTTCTGTGTGTCCGTTCGCTGTCTTCGGTGGAGAGGCCCTCTCTCGTTACCGTCTGATGTGCCCTGCACCTTCAGCGGTGAAACCGCGCCGCCCCGGTAAAGTCACACGCCGTGCATCTCAAGAGCCTGACCCTGCGCGGGTTCAAGTCCTTCGCCTCCGCCACCACGCTGCGCTTCGAGCCCGGCATCACCTGTGTGGTGGGCCCCAACGGTTCCGGCAAGTCCAACGTGGTGGACGCGCTGTCCTGGGTGATGGGCGAGCAGGGCGCCAAGTCCCTGCGCGGCGGAAAGATGGAGGACGTCATCTTCGCCGGCACGACCGGGCGCCCCCCGCTCGGCCGCGCCGAGGTGTCGCTGACCATCGACAACTCCGACGGCGCACTGCCGATCGAGTACGCCGAAGTCACCATCACCCGGATCATGTTCCGCAACGGCGGCAGCGAGTACCAGCTCAACGGCGACACCTGCCGACTGCTGGACATCCAGGAACTGCTGTCCGACTCGGGCATCGGCCGGGAGATGCACGTCATCGTCGGGCAGGGCCAACTGGACTCGGTCCTGCACGCCGACCCCATGGGCAGGCGGGCCTTCATCGAGGAGGCCGCCGGCGTCCTCAAGCACCGCAAGCGCAAGGAGAAGGCGCTGCGCAAGCTGGACGCCATGCAGGCGAACCTCGCCCGCGTCCAGGACCTCACCGACGAACTGCGGCGTCAGCTGAAGCCGCTCGGCCGCCAGGCGGCCGTGGCGCGCCGGGCCGCGGTGATCCAGGCGGACCTGCGTGACGCACGCCTGCGGTTGCTCGCCGACGACCTGGTGACCGTCCGGGAGTCGCTGCGCGCCGAGATCGCGGACGAGGCCGCGCTGAAACAGCGCAAGGAGGCCGCCGAGGCCGAACTCACCGCGGGCCTGCAGCGGGAGGCCGAACTGGAGCAGGAGGTGCGCACCCTCGCCCCACGACTCCGAACCGCCCAGCAGACCTGGCACGAGCTGTCGCAGCTCGCCGAGCGCATCCGCGGCACGATCGGCCTGGCCGACGCCCGGGTGCGCAGCGCCTCGGCCGAGCCCGCCGACGAGCGCCGGGGACGTGACCCGGAGGAACTCGAGCGCGAGGCGGCCCGGGTCCGCGAGCAGGAGGCCGAGCTGACCGCGGCGCTGGACGCCGCAAGCCGCGCCCTGGACGACACCGTCAGCCACCGTGCCGACCTGGAGCGGCGGTTGGCCGAGGAGGAGCGCAGGCTGAAGGACGCCGCGCGAGCCGTC
>NZ_BAAHCA010000692.1:0-2635 GCF_054776295.1 Streptomyces sparsus | reverse complement strand
AGCGCGCCCGCGGGCGCGGCGACAGCGGGCGCGGTGCGGTACCGGCCCGGAGGCAGACCTGACCAGGATGGTGAGCGGCATGCGGCGGCAGATCTACACCGACGACCACGAGGCGTTCCGGCAGAGCGTTCGGGCCTTCCTGGCGAAGGAGGTCGTCCCGTACCACGAGCAGTGGGAACGGGACGGCATCGTCAGCCGGGACGCGTGGCTGGCCGCCGGCCGCCAGGGCCTGCTCGGACTGGCGGTGCCCGAGAGCCTCGGCGGCGGCGGGAACGACGACTTCCGCTACAGCGCGGTGCTGATGGAGGAGTTCACCCGTGCGGGTGCGTCCGGCATGGCGGTCGGGCTGCACAACGACATCGTGGGCCCCTACCTGCTCGCGCTGTCCACCGAGGAGCAGAGACAGCGCTGGCTGCCCGGCTTCTGCCGCGGTGAGCTGATCACCGCCATCGCCATGACCGAGCCGGGCGCCGGATCCGATCTCCAGGGCGTCAGGACGACCGCCGAGGACCGCGGTGACCACTGGCTGCTCAACGGCTCCAAGACCTTCATCTCCAACGGCATCCTGGCCGACCTGGTCGTGGTGGTCGCCCGCACGTCCCCCGAGGGCGGGGCCGGAGGGCTCAGCCTGCTGGTGGTGGAACGCGGAGCACCCGGCTTCGAGCGCGGCCGCAACCTCGACAAGATCGGCCAGAAGGCCCAGGACACCGCCGAGCTCTTCTTCCACGACGTGCGGGTGCCGAAGGAGAACCTGCTGGGCGAGCGGGACGGCGCCTTCGTGCACCTCATGACGCACCTCGCGCAGGAGCGCATGGGCATCGCCATCGCCGGCGTCACCGCCGCCGAGCAGCTGCTCGACCTCACCACGACGTACGTCAAGGAGCGGGAGGCGTTCGGCCGTCCGCTGGCCAAGCTCCAGCACGTCCGCTTCGAGATCGCCGAGATGGCCACCGAGTGCGCCGTCACCCGCGCCTTCGTCGACCGCTGCATCAGCGACCACACGGCGGGCACACTGGACGCGGTGCACGCGTCGATGGCCAAGTGGTGGGCGACGGAGCTCCAGAAGCGGGTCGCCGACCGCTGCCTCCAGCTGCACGGGGGCTACGGCTACATGAGTGAGTACCCGGTCGCCAAGGCGTTCACCGACGGCCGCATACAGACGATCTACGGCGGCACGACCGAGATCATGAAGGAGATCATCGGCCGCTCGCTGCTCGCCTGACCACCGCGCCTCCTGCCCGACCAGCGCGCCACCCGAGCCGCCCGCCACCCGATCACCGCGCCAGCCGAACACCGCGCCATCCGACCCGCCCGCCAGGGCCTCGGCACCACCGGGGCCCGCCGCCCGAAAGGCCGATGACCTTGAGCACCGAAGCGTTCGTCTACGACGCCGTCCGCACCCCGCGCGGTCGCGGGAAGGCCGCCGGCGCCCTGCACGGCACCAAGCCCATCGACCTGGTGGTCGGCCTCATCCACGAGCTGCGCCGCCGCTTCCCCGACCTCGACCCGGCCGCCGTCGACGACGTGGTGCTGGGCGTGGTCAGTCCGCTCGGCGACCAGGGGTCCGACATCGCCAAGACGGCGGCCATCGCCGCCGGACTGCCCGACACCGTCGCCGGCGTGCAGCTCAACCGCTTCTGCGCCTCCGGCCTGGAGGCCGTCAACCTCGCCGCCGCGAAGGTCCGCAGCGGCTGGGAGGACCTCGTGCTGGCGGGCGGCGTCGAGTCGATGTCCCGCGTCCCGCTGGGCAGCGACGGCGGCGCCTGGGCGATGGACCCGATGACGAGCTTCGACACCGGTTTCGTGCCGCAGGGCATCGGCGCCGACCTGATCGCCACCATCGAGGGCTTCACCCGGGCCGACGTGGACGGCTACGCCGCCCTCTCCCAGGAGCGGGCCGTGGAGGCGTGGAAGGACGACCGGTTCGCGCGGTCCGTCGTGCCCGTGCGGGACCGCAGCGGGCTCACCGTGCTCGACCGGGACGAGCACATCCGGCCGGGCACCACCGCCGAGTCGCTGGCCTCCCTCACCCCCTCGTTCGCCGCCATGGGTGAGCAGGGCGGCTTCGACGCGGTGGCGCTGCAGAAGTACCACTGGGTCGAGCGCATCGACCACGTGCACCACGCGGGCAACTCGTCCGGAATCGTGGACGGTGCCGCCCTGGTGGCCGTCGGCAGTGCCGAGGCGGGCCGCCGGTACGGGCTCCGGCCGCGGGCTCGGATCATCTCGGCGGCGGTCTCCGGCGCCGACCCGACGATCATGCTCACCGGACCGGCGCCGGCCGCCCGCAAGGCGCTCGACAAGGCCGGCCTGACCATCGGCGACATCGACCTGGTGGAGATCAACGAGGCGTTCGCCGCGGTGGTCCTGCGCTTCGTGCGGGACATGGGCCTCTCCCTGGACCGGGTCAACGTCAACGGCGGCGCCATCGCGATGGGGCATCCGCTGGGCGCCACCGGTGCGATGATCCTCGGCACGCTCATCGACGAGCTGGAGCGGCGTGACCAGCGGCGCGGCCTCGCCACGCTCTGCGTCGGCGGCGGCATGGGCATCGCCACCGTCATCGAGCGCCTCTGACTTCGGCGTCACCCCCGCCCGCCCGCCGCCCGCGGCCCGTGTCCGGCCCCGGCGTGCG
>NZ_BAAHCA010000691.1:0-2636 GCF_054776295.1 Streptomyces sparsus | reverse complement strand
CACCGCGGCCATCAGGGCCGCCGCGCCGGCGGCAGCAGAGAGCGCGGTGACCCGGGTGCCACGGCCGAGGCCGGGCGGCGGGCTGTGCCGATGAGACCGGTGCGACGCCACGGTTGTCCGCGCTCCTTCCGCTGACACTTCCCGATGCGGGAACTGCGCTCGCAGACAGTAGCCCTGCCGTCACGGCGGGACCAAGAACCGTCAAGGGCACGGAATGTGACGCTGCGTCCCAAACGCAGGTCACCGCCGCGACGAGGTCGGTCGCGACGGTGAAGGATCACTCGGAAGGAGGAGTGTGGGGCTCGTGTCGCCGACACCGGAGGCCACCCGGTGAGTGGTGGCCACGAGTCCGGCGGTCGGCTTCGGCGCCAGGGAGCGGCGACCGGCCGGTGTTCCGGCGGTCAGCCGATGCGGACGCCCCACATGAAGGGCATGCCGCTGCCGCTGATCGACTCGTAGCGCACGCTGGCGCCGGGCTTGGGGGCGTGCAGCATCTGGCCGTTGCCCGCGTAGAAGCCGACATGGCTCAGGTCGCTGCGCAGCAGCACCAGGTCACCGGGGCGCAGGTCGCTCATGGAGTTGATGCGGGTACCGGCGTTGGCCTGGGCCTGGGAAGTACGCGGGATGGAGACGCCGGCCTGGTTGTAGGCCCACGACGTCAGCCCGGAGCAGTCGAAGGAGTTGGGGCCGGTGGCACCCCAGACGTAGGGCATGCCGACCTTGGACTTGGCCGCGTTCAGCGCCGCGCTGCCGCGCTGCGACGCGCTGGCCTGGTTGCCCAGGTCGGTGCGGGCGCTCGTGCGGGTGGCCCGCGCCTCCTCGGCCGCGACGGCGGCCTTCTCCTTCGCCGTCATGGTGTTCAGCAGGCGCTGCGCCTTGGCCAGTTTGCCCTGGATCTCACCCTTCTTGGAGGCGAGTTCCTTGCGGGTGTCGGCGAGGTCCTTGAGCTTCTCGCCGGCCTCCTTGCGCTGCTGCTCCAGCGCGCGCTGCTTGGTCTGGATCTTCTCCAGCGCGCCGATCTGCTTGCTGCTGAGCTGGTCGAGCGTGGCGGCCTTGGCCAGGTACTCGTCCGGGTCGGCGGAGAGGAAGAGCTGCACGGTCGGGTCGACGCCACCGCCGCGGTACTGGGCCGTGGCCACGGCGCCGAGCGCGTTGCGCATCTCGTTGAGTTCACCCTGGCCGCGGGCCACGGTGTCCTGGACCCGGTCGACCTGCTTCTGGAGCTTCTCGGCCTTCTCGTTGGCGCCGTTGTACTTCTCGGTCGCCTGGGTCGCCTCCTCGTGCAGGCGGTCGACCTCTGCCTGCACGCCCTTCTTGTCGGGGTCCGGCGCGGGGTCCGCGGAGGCCGCCTGGGTGGAAAGGGCAACAGCCGCCGCAGCGGTCGCGGTGAGCACGGTCGCGCGGGTACGGCTGGGCTGCTTGGGACGACGGTGGGACGCCACTCGGGCGAGCTCCTTCTTCCTCAGCCGCCTACCGGGGTGGTGGGGGACGTCACTCCCGGCTCCGCGTGCACTCCGCGGACTCGGCGGTTCCTCCGCTGACACCCCGGATGAGTGATCGACCGCGCGAAGGTTCGAGCCCTGACCATAGCCAGGTGGGTGCCGTCCATCAAATCCCCGCAGGCAAAATCTCGTTGCGCGAGCGGATCCTTTACCTACGCCGCACAGGGAGCAACCGGCACCTGACCCTCCGTAGGTGAATCGTGTCCCTCAGGTGCGCGCAAGTCGCTTGAGGAGCAGGGCCGATGCTACCGGCCGGGCTCCGGCCGCGGCGACTCCGTCGGCCACCTCCCGGTCGGTGGAGACCACCACGACCGGACGCCCCTCGGGTTCGGCGCGGGTCAGCCGGCGGATCAACTCGTCGGCGGTCTGCCCCGGTTTACTGAAAAGGACCCTTACCCCCCGAGGTGGGGCGAGAAGTACCGGTGACGCCAGTTCCGCCCCGTCGAAGACACAGGTCACCTCCGCACCCGAATGGGCCGCGAGTACCGACAAACCGCCCAGAAGCCGCAGCCGCTGCTTCTCCAACGGCAGTGAGGGATAACCGGTCTTGGTGACGTTGTAACCGTCGACCAGCAGGTGCACCTGGGGCAGCGCCAGCAGTTGGTCCAGCAGTGCCGGATCGTCCTCCGACAACGCACGCCGCGCGATGTCCCGCGGCGTCATCCGGCCCGGCTCCACCGCCTCCACGGTGTCCGCTGGGTGCTGCGCCACGGGCGGCAACGCCAGTTCCCGGCGCAGGCCCTGGGCCGCTTCCAGCACCGTGTCGAGCAGCAGCCGCACCCGCATGTCCTCGACGCTGCGGCCCTCACGGACCGCCCGGCGGCTGCTCTCCAGCGCGCCCTCCGCCTCGGCGAGCCGGGTCCTGAGTCGGCGGGCCTCACTGTCGGCGGCGGCCTTCTGCGTGGTGGCCCGCGCCTGGGCCTCCTCCAGCAGCGCCCTGGTCTTGCGGACCTCCGCCTCGCCCCGCTTGACGTCGCTCAGCGCACTGCGCAGCCGGCGCCGCAGCGCCTCCGACTCCTTGCGGGCCGCCTCCAACTCGGTGCGACCGCGCTCGCTCTCCTCGCGGGCGGCCGTCCGCGCCCTGGCCAGTTCCTCGCGGAGCCGGGCCAGTTCCCGCTGGGCCTCCTCGCCGGC
>NZ_BAAHCA010000690.1:0-2637 GCF_054776295.1 Streptomyces sparsus | reverse complement strand
CCCGGGCCTCCGCCGGGGCGGCGGCTGCCTCCTGGCCGGGCTGCGGCTTGCGCGGACGCCGCTTGGTGGACGACGTCGAGACGCCGTAGCCGACCAGCACGGGCTGCCGCTTGCCGTCGCCCTCCTCGCCCTCCGCGTCCTCCGCAGGCGTGTCGGCGGGCGCGGCGGGGACGGCCTCCTGCGCGGGGGCGGGCGCCGCCGGCGCCTCCCCGGCACCCGGGTCGGTGTCCACCGTGATGATCGCGGTGCCGACGTCCACGGTGGTGCCCTCGTCGAAGCGCAGCTCGCTGACGGTGCCCGTGAACGGGATCGGCAGCTCCACTGCGGCCTTCGCCGTCTCGACCTCGCAGACGACCTGGCCGTCGGTCACCGCGTCGCCCGGCTGCACGAACCACTTGAGGATCTCGGCCTCGGTGAGCCCCTCACCGACGTCGGGCATCTTGAACTCACGAATGCGCTGGGCGTTCGCAGCCGTTGTTGCAGTCATCGTCACGACTCCTCAGCCTCTCAGTACGCCAGCGAGCGGTCGACGGCGTCGAGCACCCGGTCCAGGCCGGGCAGGTACTCGTCCTCCAGCCGGGCCGGCGGGTACGGCGCGTGGTAGCCGCCGACGCGGAGCACCGGCGCCTCCAGGTGGTAGAAGCAGCGCTCGGTGATGCGGGCGGCGATCTCCGAGCCGGAACCCAGGAACACCGGCGCCTCGTGCACCACTACCAGTCTGCCGGTCTTCTCCACCGAGCCCTGGATCGTGTCGAAGTCCATCGGGGAGATCGACCGCAGGTCGATCACCTCCAGCGACTTGCCCTCCTCCTCGGCGGCCGCCGCCACCTCCAGGCAGGTCTTCACCATCGGCCCGTAGGCGACCAGGGTGAGGTCGCTGCCCGTCCGGGCGACGCGGGCCTTGTGCAGGGGGTGCGGGATGGCCGAGGTGTCGACCTCGCCCTTGTCCCAGTAGCGGCGCTTCGGCTCGAAGAAGATCACCGGGTCGTCGCTCTCGATCGCCTGCTGCATCATCCAGTAGGCGTCGGCGGAGTTCGACGGCGAGACGCACTTCAGGCCCGCGACGTGCGCGAACAGTGCCTCGGGCGACTCGCTGTGGTGCTCGACGGCACCGATGCCGCCCGCGTACGGGATGCGGATGACGACGGGCATGCGCACCTTGCCGAGCGCCCGGGCGTGCATCTTGGCGAGCTGGGTGACGATCTGGTCGTAGGCGGGGAACACGAACCCGTCGAACTGGATCTCCACGACGGGACGGTAGCCGCGCAGGGCCAGGCCGACGGCGGTTCCCACGATGCCGGACTCGGCCAGCGGCGTGTCGATGACCCGGTCCTCGCCGAAGTCCTTCTGCAGCCCGTCGGTCACCCGGAAGACGCCGCCGAGCTTGCCGACGTCCTCTCCCATGATCAGGACCTTCGGGTCGTTCTCCAGCGCCGTGCGCAGCGACTCGTTGATCGCCTTGGCGATGGGCAGCTTGCTGGTGGTCGCGGCCATGTCAGTTGCCCTCCTCGTCGCTGAAGGACGCCAGGTACTCGGTGAACTGTGCCCGCTCCTCGTCGACCAGCGCATGACCGTCGGCATAGACGTTCTCGAAGATGGCCATGGTGTCGGGGTCCGGCATGGTGCGGATCTTCTCGCGCACCTCCTGACCCAGTTCCTCGCTCTCGGTCTCCAGGGCGGCGAAGAACGCCTCGTCCGCCAGTCCCTCGTTCTCCAGGTAGGCCCGCAGCCGCAGGATCGGGTCCTTGGCCTCCCAGGCCACCCGCTCGTCGTCGGCGCGGTAGCGCGACGGGTCGTCGGACGTGGTGTGGGCGCCCATCCGGTAGGTGAACGCCTCCACCAGCATCGGGCCCTGGCCGGAGCGGGCGTGCTGGAGCGCGGCCCGCGTCACGGCGAGCACCGCGAGCACGTCGTTGCCGTCGACCCGCACACCGGGGAAGCCGTAGCCCTGGGCGCGCTGGTAGATCGGCACCCGGGACTGCTTCTCGGTCGGCTCGGAGATCGCCCACTGGTTGTTCTGGCAGAAGAACACCACCGGCGCGTTGTACACGGCCGAGAAGGTGAACGCCTCCGCCACGTCACCCTGGCTGGACGCGCCGTCACCGAAGTAGGCGACGACGGCCGAGTCGGCGCCGTCCTTGGTGACGCCCATCGCGTAGCCGGTGGCGTGCAGCGTCTGCGAGCCGATGACGATGGTGTAGAGGTGGAAGTTGTTGCTGTTGGGGTCCCAGCCGCCGTTGTTCACGCCGCGGAACATGCCCAGCAGGTTCGCCGGGTCGACGCCGCGGCACCAGGCCACGCCGTGCTCCCGGTAGGTGGGGAAGACGTAGTCGTCGTCGCGCAGGGCCCGGGCCGAACCGATCTGGGCGGCCTCCTGGCCGAGCAGCGACGCCCACAGGCCCAGCTCGCCCTGGCGCTGCAACGAGGTGGCCTCGGCGTCGAACCGCCGGGTCAGCACCATGTCGCGGTACAGGCCGCGCAGCTCGTCGGCGCTCAGGTCGATCGAGAAGTCCGGATGCTCGACGCGCTCACCGGTAGGGGTCAGCAGCTGCACCAGCTGCGGCTCCTCGGCGGCACCGCTCGTCGCGGCGCGCCGGGCCCCTGCCGGGCCACGGCCCTTCGCGGGGGCCGCCTTCC
>NZ_BAAHCA010000689.1:0-2638 GCF_054776295.1 Streptomyces sparsus | reverse complement strand
CCGTTGGCCCGCGCATCCGACAACCGCTCCAACACCAACACACCCACACCCTCGGCCATGCCCATGCCGTCGGCGCCGGCGCCGAACGGCTTGCAGCGGCCGTCCGGTGCCAGGCCGCGCTGGCGGCTGAAGCCGACAAGCCCGATCGGTTCGCCCATGACAGCGGCCCCGCCGGTGAGAGCGAGGGAGCACTCGCCGGAACGCAGGGAGCGCATGGCCTGGTGCATGGCCACGAGGGCCGAGGAACACCCGGTGTCCATGGTGACGGCCGGGCCCTCCAACCCGAGTGTGTAGGAGATCCGGCCGGACGCGATGCTGGTGACCGTGCCGGTGATCAGGTGGCCCTCAAGGCCCTCCGGCGCCTCACCGCTCGCGCCGTACCCCTGGTGGGAGACGCCGAGGAAGACGCCGGTGTCGCTCCCGCGAAGACTGTCGGGGGCGATGCCCGCCCGTTCCAGGACCTCCCAGCTCGTCTCCAGCAGCAGCCGCTGCTGCGGGTCCATCGCCATCGCCTCACGCGGCGAGATGCCGAAGAACCCGGCGTCGAACTCGGCGGCGTCGTGCAGGAATCCGCCCTCGCGGGCGTAGGTGGTGCCGTGGTGGTCTGGGTCCGGGTCGTAGAGGGCGTCCGTGTCCCAGCCGCGGTCGGTCGGCAGGTGGGAGATGGCGTCCGTCTCGTCGAGGATCATCTGCCAGAAGTCCTCGGGGGTCCGTGCTCCGCCGGGGAAGCGGCAGCCCATGGAGACGATGGCGATCGGCTCGTCGTCCCGGACGTCCATGGCGCGTGCGGCGGACACGGCCGTGGCCGGGGCGGGCAGGTCGCCGGGTTCCGTGGTGGTGTCGTCGACGAGCAGCCCGCGCAGGTGCCGGGTCAGGTCACGGACGTTGGGCTGGTCGAAGACGATGGTCGCGGGCAGGGTGAGCCCGGTCGCGGCATTGAGACGGTTGCGCAGTTCCACGGCGGTGAGCGAGTCGAAGCCGAGTTCACGGAAGGCCCGGGTGGCGGCGATGTCCGTGCCGTCCTCGTACCCGAGCACGGCCGCCACCTTGCCGCGTACCAGGTCGGTCAGGGCGCGTTCCCGCTCCGGGGCGGGCAGCGCGGCGAGTTCCGCGCGCAGTCCGCCGTTGCGGCCGGTGGCTTCCTCGGCGGCGGCCCGGTCGGCCTTCATCACCTCCGCGACTTCGGGCACCTCGTGCAGCAGGGGCCTGGGGTGGGCGGCGGTGAAGACGGGGACGAACCGCTCCCAGTCGATGTCGGCGACCGCCAGGAAGACGTCGTCGTGGTCCAGGGCCTGCTGGAGCCCGGCCACGGCCAGGTGGGCGTCCATGAACGGGATGCCCCGCCAGCGCAGTTGCTCCCGCACGACGTTGACGGCCATACCGCCGCCCTCGGGGCTCCAGATGCCCCAG
Source organism: Streptomyces sparsus (assembly GCF_054776295.1). Taxonomy (NCBI): domain Bacteria; kingdom Bacillati; phylum Actinomycetota; class Actinomycetes; order Kitasatosporales; family Streptomycetaceae; genus Streptomyces; species Streptomyces sparsus. The sequence goes on along the minus strand of NZ_BAAHCA010000689.1, from coordinate 1,228 downwards.
GCGACCGACGTTCCCACGAGGCCACGCGCCCGGCGCTGGTCGGCGAGCGCGTCGACGTAGGCGTTCGAGGCGGAGTACGCGCCGTGATCGCCACTGCCCCACGTACCGGCGACGGACGAGTAGAGGACGAAGGCGTCGAGGCGGTCGTGGTCGAAGAGGGCGTCGAGGTTCTGGGCGCCCAGCAGCTTCGCGCGGGCCCCCTCCGCGAAGAAGTCCAGGTCGGTGTCGGCCAGGGGCGCGAGCATGCCGACGCCTGCGGTGTGCACCACCGAGCGGACGGCGGGCCCGTCGGCCTCGACCTCGCGCACGAGACGTGTCAGGGCCTCCCGGTCGGCGACGTCACAGGCCGCGATGGTGACACGGCAGCCGAGGGCACCCAGCTCGTCACGCAGTTCCACCGCACCGGGGGCGTCGATACCGTGGCGGCTGGTGAGGACCAGGTGTTCGGCTCCGTTGCGGGCGAGCAGACGGGCCGCGTGGGCACCGAGTCCGCCCGTGCCACCGGTGACGAGGGCGGCACCGCTGGTCCGCCAGGAGCGCGGGGCGGTCCGCCCCGAGAGCGGGGCCCGGACCAGGCGGCGGACGTGGGCCGCGCCCTCCCGGATCGCTAGCTGGTCCTCCTCACCGGAGGAGGCGAACAGGGTGACGAGCGTCCGGGCAGCGTCGTCGTCAACGGCGGCGGGCAGGTCCACGAGCCCGCCCCACCGCGCGGGCTGCTCAAGCGCTGCGACCCGCCCCAGGCCCCACAGGGCCGCCTGGAGCGGGTTGCGGACGGAGTCCGTCCCGGCGCCCGTGGTCACGGCCTCGCTGGTCAGGAACCAGAGGCGGGCGTCCAGGCCCGCGTCGAGCATGCCCTGGAGCAGGGTGACGGAGGTGGTCATGCCGACGGTGGCACCGGAGTGGCCGGGCGCGGCACGCTCATCGAGAGCCAGCAGAGACACGACGCCTTGTACCGGCTCCGGACCGGCCGCCGTGACCAGTTCGGACAGCCGAGCAGCCATCTCGGAGCGGTCCAGGTCACCGGGGGCCACGGTGAGGACGGTGGCCTCGGCTCCGCCCGCGGTCAGCGCCGCGGCGACCGAGGTGACGAGGGGTGCGTCGCGATGCTCCTCGGGTACGGCAAGGATCCAGGTGCCGTGCAGGGTGCGGGAGCCGGCATCGGGCACGGTGTAGGGCCGCCACACCACCCGGTAACGCCAACTGTCCAACCGGGCCCGGTCCTGCCGAC
>NZ_BAAHCA010000688.1:0-2639 GCF_054776295.1 Streptomyces sparsus | reverse complement strand
ACCCGGGCCGGCCACCAGGCAACTGCCCTGCGGCGTACCGGACTCCGGCTGCGGCGCCGGCTGCCACTCGGTGCGGAAGAGCGCGTTGCGGGTCTGGTCGGCGGTCGGTGCGGTCGCCCCGTCTGCCATCGGGCGGGTGGTCAGCGCGCCGACGGACACCACGGGCGCACCCGTCGGGTCGGTGGCCAGCAGGGACACGCCGTCCGGGCCCGCCCAGCTCAGCCGGACCCGCAGGGCGGTGGCGCCGGACGCGTGGACGGTCACCGCGTGCCAGGAGAACGGCAGCCGCAGCCCGTCCGGTTCCGGCTCCGCCAGCTCGCGAAGGATGTCGGGGTGCAGCGCCCCGTCCAGCAGTCCGGGGTGGACGCTCCACCCGCGGGCCGCGTCCTCGTCCGCCAACTCGATCTCGGCGAACGCCTCGTCGTCCCGGCGCCACAGGGCGCGCAGCCCCCGGAACAGGGGCCCGTAGCCGTATCCGGCGCGGGCGAGCCGGTCGTAGGCGTCCTCGACGGGCACGGGTTCGGCGTGCCGCGGCGGCCACTCGGCGAAGTCGGCGGCGGTGTCCGGCTCGTCCGGTGCGGCCGGCCTGAGGAACCCGCTGGCGTGCCGGACCCAGACGATCTCCTCGCCGTGCTCCGCCACCCCGTCCGCGGTGCCGTCCTGCCGGGTGGAGTGGACGGACACCGGGCGGCGGCCGGCCGGGTCGGCGGCGCCGACGGTGATCTGCAGGCCGACCGTCTCCTGGCCGTCGAGGACCAGGGGCGCCTCCAGGACCAGTTCCTCCAGCTCCGAGCAGCCGACCTCGTCGCCCGAGCGGATCGCCGCCTCGACGAAGGCCGTGCCGGGGAACAGCACCGCGTCGCGAACCACGTGGTCGGCGAGCCACGGCTGGGTGGCCGCGGACACCCGGCCGGTCACCACCAGGCCGTCGCCGTCCGCCCGGTGGACGGCGGCGCCCAGCAGCGGGTGCGCCATGGGCCACTGCCCCACCGACTCCGCGTCGCCGCCGGTGGGCAGGCCGGTCAGCCAGTGGCTGTCGCCCTGGAACGGGTAGGTCGGCAGGTCCGGCAGGGCCGTCGCGGCCCGGCCCTGGAGGCTGATGCCGTGGGCGTGCGCCTGTGCGGCGGCCTCGGCCAGGGTGTCCGGTCCGCCCAGGTCACGGCGCAGGGTGCCCTGCACCGTGGGGGCCGTCGCGGAGGTGTCCTCCAGCGTCTGCTGCAGCGGGAGGGCGAGCACCGGGTGCGGGCTGACCTCCAGGAACGCGGTGTGGCCGTCCTCGACCAGGGCGCGGGTGGCCGTCTCGAACTCGACGGTGTGGCGCAGGTTCCGGTACCAGTAGGCGGCGTCGAGGCCGTCGCCGTCGACGCGGGTGCCGGTGAGTGAGGAGTAGAAGGGGACACGGGTCCGGCGGGGGCTGACCGGCGCGAGGCGGTCGAGGAGTTCCGTGCGCAGCCGCTCGACGTGCGGTGAGTGGGAGGCGTAGTCGACGGGGACGCGGCGGGCCCGGATGCCGTGCGTGTCGCAGTGGCGCTCCAGGGCGTCGAGGTCGCCGGGGCTGCCGGAGACGACCGTGCTGCCGGGGCTGTTGACGGCGGCCACGTGCGCGTCCAGGTCGAGCGCGGTGAGCAGTTCCCGTACCCGGGCCGGCTCCAGGGCCAGGGAGGTCATGCCGCCGTGCCCGGCCAGGGAGGTGATGAGCTGCGAGCGCAGCGCCACCACGCGTGCGCCGTCGTCCAGGGACAGCACCCCGGCGACGGTCGCGGCGGCGATCTCCCCCTGGGAGTGGCCGAGTACGGCGGCGGGGGCGGCTCCCTGCTCCTCCCAGGCCGCGGCGAGGGCGACCATCACGGCCCACAGGGCCGGCTGCACGACGTCGACACGGTCCAGGGACGGCTGGCCGGCCTCTCCGGTCAGGACGGCGAAGAGGTCCCAGTCGACGAAGGGCGCCAGGGCGTCACGGCACTGGCCGAGCCGCTCGGCGAACGCGCCGCCCGCGGCGAGGAGTTCGGTGGCCATGCCGGCCCACTGGGCGCCCTGGCCGGAGAAGACCCAGACCGCCCCGCCGTGGACGGGTCCGGAGCCGGTGCGGACCGACGGGTGGGAGACGCCCGCGGCGGCGGCCCGGAGCGCGTCGACGGCCTCCGTCCGGTCGGTGGCCACGACGGCGGCACGGTGTTCGAAGAGCGAGCGGCGGGCGAGGGCACCGGCCACCTGGGCCAGGGGGGCCTGCGGGTGGCGGGTGAGGTGGGCGGCGAGGCGCTCGCACTGCTCCCGGACGGCGTTGGCGTCCCGGCCCGACACCACCAGGGGCTGTGGTCCGGCGGGTGCGCTGTCGTCCGCCGGGGGCGCCGCGTCGGGCGCCTCCAGGATCAGGTGGGCGTTCGTGCCGCTGGCGCCGAACGAGGAGACGCCGGCACGGCGCGGGCGGTCGGTGCCGGGCCACGGGGTGGCCTCGGTGAGGATCCGTATCCTGCCGGTGGTCCAGTCGACGTGCCGGGACGGCTCGTCGACGTGCAGGGTGCGCGGCAGGACGCCGTGCCGCATCGCCTGCACCATCTTGATGACACCGGTCACACCGGCCGCCGCCTGGGTGTGGCCGATGTTGGACTTCAGCGCGCCGAGCCACAGCGGCCGGTCGG
>NZ_BAAHCA010000687.1:0-2642 GCF_054776295.1 Streptomyces sparsus | reverse complement strand
GGAGCAGCCGGGACGGCACCCGACGGCCGGGCGGCGGCGTCAGCGCCGACCCCGCGGCACGCCGGCGAGCCGGAGAGTCTGCTCGGGAACGGCGAACGCGAGCAGCTGGCCGACCGGCTCCAGACGGCGACGACCACGTTCGTCGACTCGCCGCGCGGTGCCGTGCAGGAGGCCGACAAGGTGCTGGACGAAGCGGTCCGGTACCTCACCGAGGCGCTCGACGAACGGCACCGCCTGCTGCGCGCCGCACTGCGCGGCTCCGGCGACGAGGGCGACACGGAGGAGCTGCGGTTGGCGTTGCGCCAGTACCGCGAGCTGACCGAGCGGCTGCTGCACGTGTGAGCAGGGAGACCGCAGGGGGCGGGGCGGAAGCCGGGATGACGGCTTCCGCCCCGCCCCCTGTCGCGGCGCCGACCCGCCCGTGTACGGAGGTGTCTGACAGGGCGTCGGATGGGCATGCGCAAGGGCAGGAGGGGAGCGCCCTCCGGCAGGAGGACCGCTGTGATGGACCAGGACGCCCGTACCGACCGCGAACGAACCGATGCCCCACCGATCACCACCCGCATCCGCCGGACGCCGTGGTGGCTGAAGCTTGTGATCGTGCTCGCCGTACTACTGACCACCGTGGCGCTGGTGGTCCGCTTCGGACTCATCCCCGGCGTCAAGGACCTGTTCGGTGAGGAGACCAAGGACCGCACCGGACCGACGCTGCTGAAGTCCATCCAGGACATCAGCCGCTTCGAGGCGGCCTCGGGCAACTTCCAGGTGGTGGTGGACCTGGAGAAGGACACCAAGTTCCTGCCCGACGCGATCCGAGGCACCCGCACCCTCTACGTCGGCGCCGGCACCGTGGACGCCTACGTGGACCTCGGGGACGTCGGCGAGAACCAGGTCACCGTCAACGAGGACCGCACCGAGGCGACCCTGACACTGCCGCACGCCCAGCTCGGCAAGCCGGCGCTCGACCCGGAACGCTCCTACGCGGTCAGCAAGCAGCGAGGCCTGCTCGACCGGCTCGGTGACTTCTTCTCCGGCAACCCCGGTGACGAGCGCGCCGTCCAGCGACTGGCCGCCCGCCACATCGGCGACGCCGCGAAGGAGAGCGAGCTGGCCGTGCGCGCGGAGAAGAACACCACCAGCATGCTCGAAGGGCTGCTCACCTCCCTTGGCTTCGAGAAGGTGACGGTGCGCTACGGCTCCGACTGACCGAGCCCGCCCGGGGCCCCCTCACCGGATATCCGCTCGGTGCGAGGCGGCGTTTGCCGGGTTTTTGCGCGGGCAGTCGGAGAACGAATCGGATGTCGTGTTCACACCTGGAGATTTGTCATGACCATCATTGGCTGGATCCTGCTCGGTCTCATCGCCGGTGCCATCGCCAAAGCCCTGATGCCGGGTAAGGACCCGGGCGGCTGCCTGATCACGATGCTGCTCGGTATCGTCGGCGCGCTGCTCGGCGGCTGGCTCGGCAGGGTCGTGTTCGGCATCGACTCGGTCGACGGCTTCTTCCAGCTCTCCACGTGGATCGCGGCAGTCGTCGGATCGGTGATCCTCCTGATCATCTACCGCATGGTCGCCGGCGGGCGGGCCCGAAGCTGACACCTGGCGTACGGCGGGGGCGCGGCACCGGTTCGGTGCCCCCCCCCCCCCCCCCCCCCCGCCGTTGTGCGACACGCCCCGTCCTGCTCGCCTCCGGTTCGTGCGGAGGCGGGCAGGACGGCGTGCGGGTCAGCGCTTGGCCTGCCGGTCGCCCAGCAGACTGGTGTGCAGCCGGTCGAGCAGGTCCTGGGGGCCCTTGTAGACCTCCACGGCGCCCGCCGCCAGCAGTTCGTCCTCGTCGTACGCCCCGGTCGCCACACCCAGGCAGGGCACCCCCGCCTGCGTGCAGGCCTCCACGTCCCACACGGTGTCCCCGACGAAGACCGCTTCCTCCGGGCGGGCTCCGCCCAGCTCCAGGGCACGCTCCACGAGCTGCGGAGCCGGCTTGCTCGCCTCCACGTCGTCGGCGGTGGTCGCCGCGGCGATGATCTTGTCCGCGTTCAGCACCGAGCGCATCCACTCCAGCTCCCGGCCGGCCGCGGAACTCGCCAGCACCACTGTCCAGCCGTCCCGGGCGACACAGCGCAGCAACTCGGAGGCGCCGGCCAACGGCACCAGTCGGGTCCGGTACTCGGCGTACAACGCGGCGTGCGCACCGACCACGGTGTCGTCGAGGGAGCGGTCGCGATCCTCGCCCAGCAGGTGGTCGAGCAGCTTGTCGGACCCCATGCCGACGGCCCGGTGCACGTCCCTCATCGGGACCGTGCGGCCGACCTGCTGGAACGCCTCCCACCAGGTGACGACGTGCAGGTAGGTGCTGTCCACCAGGGTTCCGTCGACGTCGAACAGCACCGCCTTGCGCCGGCTCATCGCAGGCCCGCCCCACTGGACGCGCCCCGGCCCGGGGAGGTGCGTGCCTGCGGGCCGGGCACTACCGCTCCGGTTCCTCCGAACGCCGGCGGCTCGGACGTGCGGAAGCCACCGGGGGCCGACCCGCCCGGCCGGGCGGAGAGGCGGCGACTGAACATGGGGTACCTCCGTGGTTCTGCGGCCTGCGGCCGTTTCGACAAGTCCGCCGTGCGTCGGCCGACCCGATCGGACCGGCC
>NZ_BAAHCA010000686.1:0-2643 GCF_054776295.1 Streptomyces sparsus | reverse complement strand
CGCGTCAGCGGGCGCTCTGTGCGGCGCCCGCGGAGTGTGCGCACGCCACGCCGCACGGCGTGCGCGCCTCCCGGCGCGCCTACGCTGGTCCCATGGCACGTCCCCGTCGCATCGTCCTCATCCGTCACGGCGAGTCCGAAGGCAACGTCAACGACTCCGTGTACGAACGGGTGCCCGACCACGCCCTCGGGCTGACCGCCCGCGGCCGGCAACAGGCGGCGGAGGCCGGAGTGCGGCTGCGGGCGGCGTTTGGCTCCGAACGGGTCTCGGCGTACGTCTCGCCCTACCGCCGCACCCACGACACGTTCCGGGCCCTGCGGCTGGACCCGACGCTGGTCCGCGTACGGGAGGAGCCGCGGCTCCGCGAGCAGGACTGGGGCAACTGGCAGGACCGGGAGGACGTCCGTCGCCAGAAGACGGCCCGCGACTCCTACGGCCACTTCTTCTACCGCTTCGCGCAGGGTGAGTCCGGCGCCGACGTGTACGACCGGGTGGACGCCTTCCTGGAGAGCCTCTGGCGCAGCTTCGAGGCACCGGACCACCCCCCGAACGTCCTGCTCGTCACCCACGGACTGACCATGCGGCTGTTCTGCATGCGGTGGATGCACTGGAGCGTCGCCGAGTTCGAGTCGCTGTCCAACCCGGGCAACGGCGAGACCCGCGCGCTGGTGCTCGGCCCGGACGGCCGCTACCACCTGGACCGGCCCTTCGAGAAGTGGTGTGTCCCGGAACCCTACGGAGCCCTGTGACCTGCGTTCCAGCCCTGTGACCTGCGGTCCGTGCTGCCTGCCCGGCCCCCGCCGGATAGAGTTTCTCGCACCATGACCGTTGACACCGCTCGCCGCGAACGTGCCCTGGCGAGCCTGCGCGGGCTCTCCGTGGGAGACGCGCTGGGCTCGTGCTTCTTCGTCCCCGACCACTACCCCCTGCTGCGGCGCCGGCAGCTGCCGCCCGCGCCGTGGCGGTGGACGGACGACACGGAGATGGCCGGTTCCGTGGTCGCCGTCCTCGACCGGCACGGCACCGTCGACCAGGACGCCCTGGCCACCGCGTTCGCCACCCACCACAGCCCCGATCGCGGCTACGGCAGAGCGGTCGACCGCATGCTGCGCCAGATCCGCCAGGACGGGGCCGACTGGCGCGAACTGGCCTCCTCGCTCTTCGACGGCAGCGGTTCCTGGGGCAACGGGGCAGCGATGCGGGTCGCCCCGCTCGGTGCCTGGTACGCCGACGACCCCGCGCGGGCGGCCGAGCAGGCACAGGCGTCCGCCTACACCACCCACCAGCACCGGGAGGCGGTGTGCGGTGCCATGGCGGTCGCGGCAGCCGCCGCACTGCGCGCCGCACTGCCCCACTGGGGACCGGGCAGCGGGCCCGAACTGCTGGACGGCGTCATCGCCCTCGTCCCGCGCAGCGCCGTCCAGGCAGGCTTGCGCCGGGCGCGGGACATGCTCGACTACGCGGACACCCAGACCGTCGCCGCGGTCCTGGGCTGCGGTCGGCGCACGAGTGCCCACGACACGGTGCCGTTCGCGCTGTGGGCCGCAGCCAGGCACGGCGGCGACTTCACCGCCGCCTTCTGGACCACCGCGCAGGCAGGCGGTGACATGGACACCACCTGCGCGATCACCTGCGGAGTGCTCGCCGGAGCCCCCGACGCGGCCCCGCCGCGGGAATGGACCGCGCACACCGAAGCCCTGCCGGGGTGGGTGCCCGGCAACGGCCCGACGGGCGCCCAGTAGGGTGACGGTGTGCCGTACGAGCCACCGACCCACCGCGTTGAACGTTCGCTGCGGGCAACCACCGGAGCCAAGGTGGTCGCCGGCGTCGACGAAGTCGGCCGAGGCGCCTGGGCAGGGCCGGTGACCGTCTGCGCGGCGATCACCGGACTCCGTCGTCCGCCCGAAGGGCTGACCGACTCCAAGCTCCTCAGTGTCCGGCGGCGTACGGCACTGGCGAAGGAACTCACCGGCTGGGTCACGGCACACGGGCTGGGCCATGCCTGGCCCGCCGAGATCGACCGGCTGGGCATGACGGCCGCGTTGCGGCTCGCGGCGCAACGCGCGCTGGACGCACTGCCGGAACGTCCCGACGCGGTCATCCTCGACGGCAAACACGACTACCTGGGCACGCCCTGGCAGGTCCGCACCGTCATCAAGGGGGACCAGTCCTGTGTGTCGGTTGCCGCCGCCTCGGTGATCGCCAAGGTCCACCGGGACGCGCTCATGGCTGAACTCGGCGCCCAGCACGCCGAGTTCGGATTCGACGGCAACGCGGGTTATCCCGCTCCGGTGCACCGCACCGCGCTGGAGGAGCTGGGCCCCACCCCGCACCACCGGCTGTCCTGGTCCTACCTGGACGCCCTGCCGCGCTGGCGGCACCTGAAAAAAGTCCGGGACGACGATGTGCGGGCCGCCTCCGCGGCGGACTGCGCTTCGGCCCAGATCGGACTCTTCTGAACCCGACGGTGCACAATGCGCCGTCGTTTGATAGACATCCCACATGCCTCACAGCTCCGAGGAGCCAGAGATTCACCCCAGTGTTCCGGGCCCCCGCACTTCAGCGGACGCCACCCGTACCCCGCAAGCACCCCGCCCCGCCGCGCCCCGCCCGGCTGCGGCCGCTCCCCGGCCCGGCCCGCGT
>NZ_BAAHCA010000685.1:1484-2652 GCF_054776295.1 Streptomyces sparsus | reverse complement strand
GGCCGGACCCGTGCCGGGACGCTGTCGATGCGACAGTGTCCCGTGCCGGGCCCGGCCCTCGTCGTGCGCGTCCTGGAACGCTCAGTAGGTGGGCTGCTCGTTCCGCTTGAACCAGCCGGCGCTCTCGCGGTTGGCGAGGAACACCACGCACATCACGCCGAGCGCGATCCACACCACGCCCATCGGGATGGACAGCAGGCCGAACAGGATGGTGAAGCTCGCCCACACGATGCCGGCGATGCGGATGCCGCTGCCGCCGTCCTTGAACTTCAGGCCGAGGAAGATGCCCGCCGCGGCGTGCACCAGGTAGAGCAGCAGGAAGACCAGCACCACGCCGGAGGGGATCTCGACGCCCGCCGACTCGGAGAAGCCGTCCATGAACTCGTCGGCGGCGACGGCCAGCACGAACAGCAGGAGCAGCGACAGCAGGCCCTGGAGCCCTCCGACGACGAACATCATGACGCGGGTGTTCTTGGTCTTGCCCGGCATCGTGTGCGGTATCGGCGGGCCGCCGTAGGGCTGGCCCGGGTAACCGCCCTGCGGCTGCTGAGGGTATGCGGAGTAACCACCGGGCGGGTGCTGCTGGTTGGCCTGCGGCGGGTTCTGGTAGGGGTTGTTGGGGTCGGGCGTGGTCATCGGTGGGCCTTCTCCTGTAGGGAACGTGACAAACGGTGGGTCGCGCCGGCCGGCACGGCCGGACCGGTGCGGCTCAGTGGGTGGGAGGGTTGAACCACTCGCCCGCGGGGCGCAGCGAGCAGAAGACGATGGTGAGGACGGCGGTCGCCGCCCAGAGCACGGCGACCGCCTCGTTGCCCTGGCCGAAGAGCGCGATGGCGGCGATGAACGCGTTCACCGAGCCGGCGATGATCGCGGTGACGCGGGTGCCGGTGCGGCCCCTGCCGAACATCGCGGCCGGGATGATGTGCAGCGCGCTCAGACCGGCGAGGAGGAAGAAGAAGAGCACCGCGACGCCGGCCGCGAGATCACCGGCGCCGTTCGCGCCCGGGATGTCCGCGCCGATGCTCTGCGCGGTGAGACCCGCGATCAACATCACCACGGCGCCGATCGACCACAGCGAGCCCGCGATGAACAGCAGCACCCGCGCGGTGACGACCAGACCGGGCATCGTCACCGGGGAGCCCGGCATGCCGCCCGGGTACCCGGGCGG
>NZ_BAAHCA010000685.1:0-1380 GCF_054776295.1 Streptomyces sparsus | reverse complement strand
GGCGGCATGCCGGGCTGCTGCTGGTACCCGTAACCCGGCTGCTGCTGCGGATAACCGCCCGGCTGCTGGTAACCGCCGGGCTGCGGGTAGCCGCCCGGCGGCTGGTAGCCGGGGCCCGGCTGCTGCTGCGGGTAGCCGTAGGGCGGCTGCTGCGGTGGCGGGCCCGGCGGCGGTGGCCTGCCGTAGGGGTTGTTCGGGTCGGGGTAGCTCATTCTCTTCTCTCGTCAAGCGGTTCCGAAGCGGCTGCGATGCCGTCCGGCCCGAGGAGAGGTGAGGGAGAGCCAGTGCCGTGCCCCCCAGCCGTCCCCGTTCGGCCGCAGCACTGGGTGTCATCATCGACGTCCGGCGTGAGGGCTGTCCACCCGGGGCCGTCAACCGTGGCGAAGCTGCAACGCCGGTTTACCCCTGGATTGGTGACCGCATGCCTCGATCCGCGAGGATGGGGGCATGAGCGCGCAGATTCTCGACGGCAAGGCCACCGCGGCCGTGATCAAATCCGAACTCGCCACCCGTGTGGCGGCGCTGAAGGCCCAGGGCGTGACCCCCGGCCTGGGCACCGTGCTGGTCGGTGACGACGTCGGCAGCCAGAAGTACGTCGCCGGCAAGCACCGCGACTGCGCACAGGTGGGCATCGCCTCCCTCCAGCGTGAACTGCCCGGCACGGCGACGCAGGAGGAGATCGAGGCGGTCGTCTCCGAGTTGAACGCCAACCCGGAGTGCACCGGGTACATCGTGCAGCTGCCGCTGCCGAAGGGCGTCAACACCAACCGGGTGCTGGAGCTGATGGACCCGGCGAAGGACGCCGACGGACTGCACCCGACCAACCTGGGCCGGCTGGTGCTCAACGAGCCCGCCGCGCTGCCCTGCACACCCAACGGCATCATCGAACTGCTGCGCCGGCACGGCGTGGAGATCAAGGGTGCCGACGTGGTCGTCGTCGGGCGCGGCGTCACCGTGGGACGCTCCCTGCCGCTGCTGCTGGCCCGCCGCTCGGAGAACGCCACCGTCACCCAGGTGCACACCGGCACCCGCGACCTGCCCTCGCACCTGCGGCGGGCCGACATCGTGGTGGCCGCGGCCGGAGTGCCGCACCTGGTGCGGCCGGAGGACGTCAAGCCCGGCGCGGCCGTGCTGGACGTCGGGGTCAGCCGCGACGCGGACGGCCGGATCGCCGGCGACGTGCACCCGGACGTGGCGGAGGTCGCCGGGTGGCTGTCCCCGAACCCCGGCGGTGTCGGGCCGATGACCCGCGCCATGCTGCTGGTCAACGTGGTGGCTGCCGCCGAGGCGGCGGCGGCGCGGAACGCGGGCTGACCCTTGGACGCCGAGACCTCCGGCGCGAAGCCCGCGCCGGCCACCGATCCCCGCGACGACGCCACC
>NZ_BAAHCA010000684.1:0-2658 GCF_054776295.1 Streptomyces sparsus | reverse complement strand
GTCCGGGGGGAGGACGGGCGGCGGTCCGTGGTGGGCGCGGGCCGCGCGTCCGACGCGGCGGGCGTTCATCATTCGTTTATCGCGGGACGACATGCTGTACGCAGCCGATCCGTCGCGTCGGGGGGCAGACGGATGGCGGGGGGGGAAGGGCCGGTCACGGGGGTGGCCGGCCCTCGGTGGCTGTCCGGCGGATCACGGGGGTGCCCGCCGGCCGGTCACCGCAGACCCCGCGCCCGGCCGGTCCGCGGCAGCCGTCAGTCGTGTTCGGCGAGCCACTTCTGCGCGGTCTCGGCGAGTTCCCGGTCACGGCCGGCGAGCATCATGCCGATCATCTGGGCGTCACCGCGCAGCGACCACAGCGGGTGCCCGAAGGTGGCCGGGTTGTTGCCCTCGATCAGGAAGTGCGCGGGCCAGGCCGTCCCGTAGCCGATCAGCGGCAGCGCCAGCGCGTACCGGGCCCGGCCCCGTGTGAGCCCGTAGGCGCTGATGGCAAGACCGGTCAGCGTGCCGGTGAGGTGGACCCAGCGGGTGGCGGCGCGCGAGTGCATGGCCACGTAGTACGGCCAGAACTCCTCGTAGCTGTCGAACGTCTGCTCAGGCTGCTCCGTCATACCGGCACGGTAGCCGCTGAGCCGGCCGGAGCCCATGCCCCGGCCGGCCCCCGTCCCGCCGGTGGGCGGTCGGCCGTCCCGGCGGTCAGCGGACCGACTCGAGCACGCAGTCGTCCACCTGGTCGACCACGTCCGGGTCGTTCATCGGCACCTGCACGCTGAGGCTCTGCCCGGCCCGCAGGCGGACCGTCTTCGAGCCGGTGTCCACCGTGCGCCCGGACACGTCGACGAACCGCATGCTGACCCGGTGGCTGCCGGACCGCTTCTTCGCGGTGACCATGACGGTCGCCTCGGGCCTGGTGCTCGTCACGCACTTCCGGACGCGCCCGGTCGGGCTACGGTCGGCACTGTCGCTGTTGCTGCCCCCGGTACCGGAGCCGTAGCGGTTCTTGTTGCCGGAACGGTTGGACTTCCGGTCGTCCGACTTGTACGCACTGCTGCTGGACGACGACTTCTTGCTGCATCCGCCGCCGCTGCTGCTGCCGCTGCTGCGGCTCTTGCCGCCCTTGCTGCCCTTGGCGCTGATGTCGGCATGGCTGAAGCCGGTCAGCGCCAGCAGAACGACGGTGACGGCGGCGGCCAGTCTTACCTGTCGCATCATGAGAGCCCCCCGAGGCGATTGTTGTTGTCACGCGCATCTGTTGCCGCGTTCACTGCTGTTGTCGCGTTCACTGCTGTTGTCGCGTTCACTGCTGTTGTCGCGTTCACTGCAAGCATGAACCAGGACGCCCGTAGGGCGCGTTGAGGTTCCCACACCGGCGCCTCCCGCCCCCGTCCGCCCGCCGGCGGCAGGGCCCGGCCCAGCCGCCGGCCGCCGACGCACCGTCAGGGGCGGGCCTGTCCGGTGCCCTTGGCCGCGTCGAGCGCGTACACGCAGCGGTCCTTGCTGCACGCGTACAGCACTCCGCCGGACACCACGGGCGCGCCGGTGATCTCCCCACCGGTGGCCAGTTTCCAACGGAGTTGACCGCCCACCGCGTCCAGCGTGTACAGCGAGTGGTCGGCCGAGCCGAAGTGCACCCGCCCGTCGGCCGCCACCGGGGCGCCGATCACGTCGCCCTGCGCCTGGAAGCGGTAGCGGCCGGTGCCGGGCACCGCGTCGATGGTGTACAGCGCCCGCCCGCTGCCGACGTGCACCAGACCGTCCGCGACGACCACCGGCTCGACGGACTGCCGGGCCTCGGTGGCGATCCGCCAGCGGTCGTGGCCGTTCGCCGCGTCCAGGGCGTACACCGTGCCGAGGTAGTCGGCGAGGTAGACGCCGCCGCCGGCGACCGCCGGACCGGGCGCGAAGGCGGGCGGGCACAGGAACGCCGCCGGGCCGTCGAAGCGCCACCGCTCGTGGCCGGTGGCCGCGTCCAGGGCGAGTACCCGGGCGCCGGCGCTGACGTAGACGACCCCGTCGTCCGTCGGCAGCAGCCGGACGGGCACACCCCCGGTGGCTGCCGCGTCGCCGACCGGGTAGGACCACCGCTCGTCGCCCTCACGCGCGTCCCGGGCCGACAGGCGGCCGTCGGCCCACAGGTACACCGTGCCGGCGTGCAGCACCGGGCCTGCCTCGGGCGTCTCGAAGTCCACCTGGGCGCCGGTGAGTTCCCACAGCAACTCACCGGTCGCCGCGTCCCAGGTCTGGACGCCGCCGCCCCGGGTGCCGGTGAGCAGCGTGCCGCGGTCGGCCCGCAGCGTGTACACCCAGCCGTCCACCGCCTGCTTCCAGTGTTCGGTGCCGTCGGTGCCGTCGAGCGCGAAGAGGCTGGGGCCGTCCGACGCGTGCACCCGGCCGTCGGCCACGGCCATCGACCACGCGACGTCGCGGGTCTTGAACTGCCGCCGCCCGGTGCCCACGTCAAGCGCGTGCACCTCGAACGAGGTGACGTACAGCAGCTCGTCGACGACGACCGGAGTGCCCCACACGTCGTTGGACATGCGGAACCGCCACGGCCGCCAACGGTCCGGCGCCGCACCCGGGGTGGGCGTCGGAGCGGCGGCCGTCCCGGCAGCCGGCATCACCGGAGCGGTCGGCGCCGGGGGCGTGGGCAGCGCGCCG
>NZ_BAAHCA010000683.1:0-2663 GCF_054776295.1 Streptomyces sparsus | reverse complement strand
AACTCTGGGGTCGGCTCCCCGCCCGGGGCCGGCCCCGCCGGCCGGTGCGGGGAGGGCCCGGTCCGCACTGCCCGGGGTGGAGCGGCCGGACTGCGCGGACGGGACGGAAACGGGGTCGGTGGAGTGCGGTGCTGTCGGGTACACACCAGAAACGCTAACCGGACGGTCGGTGTGCCCGCATCGGTCGCGGGTACCAGCCGAACGGGCACCGCGTCGGGAGATGGTCCTAGGCCGTCCGCCGCCACGTGCCCAGCCCGTACCGCCCGCACCCGATCCGCACCCAATCCGCACCACCCGCGCGCTTCCGCTTCCCCGATCCACGTCGGCCGGGGCATGATTTGCCCTCGCCATATGCGGACGAAAATTGCCCATTCGCGGGAGCGTTCCCACCCGCCGCAGTCAACCGCCTACGCTCCGCTGTGACTTGAGTCACAGATGGGATTATTTGTTGACCCTGTGTACCGGGTGCACAGCTCGCTGTGATTCAGTGGCCGTGACACACGGACGAGTGGCATTCGGAGGATGAGAGCCACGGGGGGAGGGTGATGGACACCGACTCTGAGCCGTACATCCACCTCGCGACGCTGCGCCAGCTCCACCGGTCCGTCGCGCAGCTCAACACTGCCCGCAGCCTCGCCGACACCCTCCAGACCGTCGCGGACGGCGTCGTCGAAGGACTCGGCTTCGACCTGGCCGCCGTCAACCTCACCCGCTCCGACGGGGAGCTGGTCGTGGCCGCCGTGGCCGGCAGCGCGGGCGCCGAGGCGATGATGGCCGGCCGGGTCGGCTCCCGCGCGTCCTGGGAACGCCGCCTGGCCATGGGCGAGGCCTGGGGCGAGCTGCGCTTCATCCCGTACACCGAGGGCTGGGTGCTGGACGACGACGACGTCCCCCAGTGGCACACCGCGGGTCCTGCGCCGCGCTTCGCGGACGAGTGGCACCCGATGGACCGGCTGTTCGCCCCGATGTACTCGTCCGACGGCGAACTGCTGGGCGTCATATCCGTCGACAAACCGCGCGACGGCCGCCGACCCGGCGCCTGGGGCTGCGAAGCGCTCCAGATGTACGCCTACCAGGCCGCCATCGCCATCAGCAACGCCCGGCTGCGGTCCAACATGCAGCGGGCCCTGGTCCGTCTGGAACGCGAGCAGCAGGCGCTGCGGGCCAGCGAGGAGAGCTTCCGGCAGGCCTTCGAGTACGCGCCCAGCGGCATGGCCATCGCGGAGATGGGCGGCGACCAGCACGGCCGGCTGATCAAGGCGAACGACGCGCTCTGCCGACTGCTGGGCCGGCCCGCGTCGGTGATGCGCCGCTACAGCTTCTCCGACCTCGTCCACCCCGAGGACATCGGCACCCTGCTGCGCACCTCCGCCGAGGGCGGCCGGGCCGAACTGCGGCTGAGCCGCCGGGACGGTTCGTTCCTGTGGGTGTCGCTGCGCAACTCCGTGGTCGCGGACGCCGCCGACGGTCCGCGGTTCCTGCTGACGCACGTCGAGGACATCGAGGAGCGCAAGCGGCACGAGCTCCAGCTCGCCCACCGGGCCAGCCACGACCAGCTCACCGGGCTGCCGAACAGCGCGGAGCTGCGGGCCAGGCTCGGCAGCCGGCTGTGCGCCAGGCCGGGCCCCGCACCGGCCGAGGAGGCCGCGGTGCACGCGTTCACCATGGACGGCTTCGACGACGCCGGAATGCCCGCGGTCAGCTTCGACCACCACGAGCACCTCACCTCCCCGCTGACCGAGGACCCGCAGGACAAGGGGCTCGCGGTGCTCTTCTGCGACCTGGACGGCTTCAAGTCGATCAACGACCGGTTCGGGCACCACTGCGGGGACGCGGTGCTGATCGAGGTCGCCCGGCGGCTGGCCGCCGGGGTGCGGGACAACGACACGGTGGCCCGGCTGGGCGGCGACGAGTTCGTGGTGCTGGCCGCCGGCCTGTGCCGGACGGACGCCGCCGACCTGGCCGTGCGGCTGCGGAACTCGATCATTCCGCCGATCCGGGTCGACGGCCGGGCCGTCCGGGTGGGCGCCAGCTTCGGCATCGGCTGGGCGGCCTGCGGCATGTCCGCCGAAGAGGTGCTCCAGTCCGCCGACCAGCGCATGTACGTCGAGAAGCGCTCCCGCTCCAAGGGCCACCGCCGCGCCGGCTGAGACCGCCCTCGGTGCCGGCTCGAACCACTGCCGGCCCCCGCCGGAACACCCCCGGCGAACGGCTGAGCCGCCCTCTGTCCCGGACGCGGCAGCGGCACGGCGGCCGGAGTGTGACCGGACACACTCGCCGGCACCCGGGACCGGGCCCGACCAGGGCGGGCCGAGATGAACACAAGGTCAAGCGAATCGGACCTGTCGCCCGAACGGGGTAGGCTGCGCCGGGTCAGCCATATGCCGTGTGAGGAGAGCAGGGGATGACTGCCGGAAGCAACGGTACGAACCAGCCGGAGGGCGGCGACGACCCGTTCGGTTACCTGTACCAGTCGGACGACGGCGCACCCGCCCAGGGCCGGCAGCCCGGGGTCCCACGTACCTCGTACAACCAGGTCCGCGCGGTCGGTGAGCGCCGCAACGGCCCGCGGCAGGCTCAGGCGACGCACCAGCCGCCCAGCCCCTACTACGCGGCACCCGAAGCCCAGCCGCTCGCCACCGAGCCCGGCCACCGCGCCGGCG
>NZ_BAAHCA010000682.1:0-2667 GCF_054776295.1 Streptomyces sparsus | reverse complement strand
CGCCTCCGGACGCCCTGCGCCCGGCCGCCCCCCGCCCCGGCGGCCGGGTGGTCCGGTCAGTCCCGGTACTTGGCGAGTTCGCGGCGGGCGAGGGAGCGCTGGTGCACCTCGTCCGGGCCGTCCGCCAGCTGCAACGTCCGTGCCGAGGCCCAGAGTTCGGCCAGCGGGAAGTCCTGGCTGACCCCGCCGGCGCCGTGCAGCTGCACCGCACGGTCGAGGATCGACACCACCGTGCGCGGCACGGCGATCTTGATGGCCTGGATCTCGGTGTGCGCCCCCCGGTTGCCCACGGTGTCCATCAGGTAGGCCGTCTTGAGCACCAGCAGCCGCAGCTGCTCGATCGCCACCCGGGCGTCGGCGATCCACTCCTGCACCACACCCTGCTGGGCCAGCGGCCGGCCGAAGGCCGAACGCGACAGCGCCCGGCGGCACATCAGCTCCAGGGCGCGCTCGGCCATGCCGATGAGCCGCATGCAGTGGTGGATGCGGCCGGGGCCCAACCGGGCCTGGGCGATGGCGAAACCGCCGCCCTCCTCCCCGATGAGGTGGTCCGCCGGCACCCGGACCCGGTCGAAGACCACCTCGGCGTGCCCGCCGTGCGAGTGGTCCTCGTAGCCGTAGACGCGCATCGCCCGGCTGACCTCGACGCCCGGCGCGTCCCTGGGTACCAGCACCATGGACTGCTGCCGTCGCGGATCGTCCGCGTCCGGTGAGGACTTGCCCATCACGATGAAGACCCGGCAGTCCGGGTTCATCGCCCCGGAGATGTACCACTTGCGCCCGGTGATCACCCACTCGTCACCGTCGCGTTCGATCCGGGTCTCGATGTTGCGGGCGTCCGAGGAGGCGACGTCCGGCTCCGTCATCGCGAAGGCCGAGCGGATCTCCCCGGCCAGCAGCGGCTTCAGCCAGCGCTCGCGCTGCTCGGCGCTGCCGAACTCGGCCAGCACCTCCATGTTGCCGGTGTCCGGCGCCGCGCAGTTGAGCGCGGTGGGGGCCAACTGCGGGCTGCGACCGGTGATCTCGGCGAGCGGCGCGTACTGGAGGTTGGTCAGGCCGGCGCCGTGCGTCGGGTCGGGCAGGAACAGGTTCCACAGGCCCAGCTCGCGGGCCCGCTGCTTCAGCTCCCCGACCACCGCGGGCGTCTGCCAGGGGGAGTCGAGGGCCGCCCGCTGCTCCTCGGCCACCGCCTCAGCTGGGAACACGTGCTCGTCCATGAAGGCCGTCAGCTGCTTGCGCAGGTTCTCGGTCCGGTCGTCGAGTGCGAAGTCCATGGCGGGTCAGCCTTTCCGCAGGGTAGTGAGGCCGTTGTCGGTGAGGACCGGGACGACGGCGCCGACGCGGTCGAAGCCGGCGCCGACGGTCTGCCCCAGGGTGTAGCGGTAGTGGATGCCCTCGCAGATCACGGCGAGCTTGAAGTAGGCGAAGGCGGTGTACCAGGCGATCCGCGACACGTCCCGCCCCGAGGCGGCCGCGTACCGCTCGATCAGCTCGGCCGGCTCGGGGTGCCCGGGCGCGTCCCGGGTGGTGCTGAGGGGCGCCCCCGCCACCTGGCGCTGCCCGCTGTACATCACGAGCAGGCCGAGGTCGGTGAGCGGGTCACCGAGCGTGGACATCTCCCAGTCCAGCACCGCCGAGATCCGGTCGTCCGGGGTGACCAGCACGTTGTCCAGGCGGAAGTCACCGTGCAGCACGGTGGGGGCGGGGGACGTCGGCAGCCGGTCGGACAAGGTGGCGTGCAGCTCGTCGATGCCGGGCAGCTCCCGGCTCCGGGACGCGTCGAGCTGTTTGCCCCAGCGGCGCAGCTGACGCTCCAGGAACCCGTCGGGGCGGCCGAAGTCCGCGAGCCCCACGTCCGCCGGGTCCACCGCGTGCAGGGCTACCAGGCTGTCGGCCAGACCGAGCACGACCTGCCGGGTCCGCTCCGGGCCGAGCGCGGCGAGCTGCTTCGCGCTGCGGTACGGCGTGCCGGCCACGAGTTCCATCACGTAGAAGGGGGCGCCGATGACGTCCGGGTCCTCGCAGAGCAGTTCGGTGCGCGGCACCGGCACCGGCGTCGGGCCGAGCGCGCTGATCACCCGGTACTCGCGGGCCATGTCGTGGGCGGTCGCCAGCACGTGGCCCAGCGGAGGCCGGCGCACCACCCAGGAGGACCGGCCGTCGCTGACGCGGTAGGTGAGGTTCGACCGTCCGCCCTCGATCAGCTCCGCGCTGAGCGGTCCCGTCACCAGACCGGGACGTGCGCTGTCCAGGTGGCCGCGCAACCGCGACAGATCGAGCCCTGGCGGATTGCCCTGGGTCATGTGCTCCTCCAACCGAGTGGGACGGACGGTCCGATCATGCCGACTAGTCGGTATGGAGTCCAGAGCTGGGCGGAGAAGGATGAGCCACGCCACTCACCGGCCTCGCCCGGCTGCCGGTCCTGCCGGCGTGACCCACCCGCCGGACCGCCCCGAGCCGTGAGCGGCCCTCCCACCCGCGGACCCGTCCGCAGGGAACACCCACGGCTGCGGCGCGGCGGTCACCACAGCAGCACGACGCCCAGGGCCGACAGCGCGAGCGTGCATCCGGTGGCGAGCCACACCGTGCCCAACCCAGGAGCGGCCGGCTGCCGTCCGCCGAGCCGCCGGAGGCGCCGGTGGGCCGCCAGGAGCAGGACCGCCCACA
>NZ_BAAHCA010000681.1:0-2669 GCF_054776295.1 Streptomyces sparsus | reverse complement strand
CGCGCCCGCCGGAACCGTGACGAGGAGGCCCGGACGTCCGGCCGCGCGCCCCGGGCGGCCGGACCGCACGGCCCCGCCCACGACGGGAAGGCGAGCTCAAATGCGTGCTGCTGTCGCACAGTTCACCGCATCGGGCGACAGATCGCTCCACATCCCGGCGGATCGGCCGCATGCGGGACGCCGGGGTGGCACGCTGACGCGACGACAGCCATTCGCGGGCGGCTCCGCCCCCACTTCCTGAACTTCCGCCGGAGTACCGCCCCGATGGGAAAGGGACGGCCTCGACATGGCAGACCATCAGCACGCTTCCGCGACCCTGCCGAGCGCTCCGGCCTCGGTGTCCGAGGCGCGAAGATTCGTGGCGGACGTGGTCACCGGGTGGGGTCTGCCCGCGGCCGGGGAGGCCGTCGACGCCATCCGCCTGATCGTCTCCGAGCTGGCCACCAACGCCGTGCAGCACACCCGCGGCCAGTCGCCCGCGTTCACGGTCGACGTGCACCTGGAACGGGACGAACGGCTGTGCGTCGGCGTGACCGACAGCCATCCGCGGTGGCCGCGCCGGTTGCCGGCGGCGGTGCAGCAGGACAACGGGCGGGGGCTGGTCATCATCCGCTCGCTCGCGGCCGAGTCGGGAGGGCGGCTGTCGGTGGTGCCGACCGACGAGGGCGGCAAGACGGTCTGGGTCGCCCTGCCGTGGTGCACGCCCGTCGAGCCCTGACAGCGCCGGCGCGAGGCGCGAGGCCGCCCGGCGCTACCGGCGTCGTACTTCCCTCGTGGCTTCGCCCTCGTGTCGATCAGTCGGGGCGGCCGTTCCGCCGGTGGCGCCGGCCCACCTCCCAGGGCAGCAGCAGCCACAGGGCCACGCAGGCCAGCACCATGGCTCCCGCCGCGAGGCGACCTTGGGGGCGTCCCATCACCACGTCGACGACCAGCAGCACCGCGCCCGTCAAACTCGCCGAGAGCACGACCAGCCCGACCTGGGCCAGCGTCGATGACACCTCCACGACCCGCCGTTTGGCGCCGCGCCGGAACAGTGAGCGGTGCAGCACGGCGGGTGCGGTGAAGATGATGACCGTGAGGGCGGCGAGCAGCAGCGTCGCGATGTAGGTGCCCCGCTGGAACGAGTCGAGGTCGGGGAACCTGCTGGTGAAGGCCAGCGTCAGCAGGAACGCGAACAGGATCTGCACACCTGTCTGGATGACGCGCAGTTCCTGTAGCAGTTCCACGAAGTTGCGGTCGTCCCGTTCCAGCGGTGTCTCGTGGCGGGTCTCCGGCGGTGTGTCAGCGGTCATGACCGTACGGGTAGCCAACGCGCCGCGGAGTATGCCCCGGAGGGGGCGTCACTCGGCGTCCGCCGTGGGCGGGAGGCCCACCCGCCGCGTCCTGGCGTCACCGTCCAGGACCCGCAGGGCGCGTGCGAGCGTGTCGGTGTGGACGTGCTGCTCACCGCGCTGGTGCATCACGGTCAGGGCGTCCTGGAGGCCCCGGGCGGCGCCGACCAAAGCCTGGGCGGCCCGCAGACCGCTCAGGGTGCGGGTGCAGCGGGCCGGGTTGACGCGGCCCAGCAGGTCGACCATCTCGAGGTAGCGGTCCACCAGCTCACCCTCGGCCCGGGTCAGGGCGGGCAGCGGTGGCAGTTCCGGCGGCATCGACGTCACCGGGACACCGCGTCCGTCCGGCCGCCGTGCGGCGTGCGGCCGCTGACGATCCGGTCGGCGACGCCGTAGGCCACGGCTGCCCGGGCGTCGAGGGCCCGGTCGCGCTCGATGTCGGTGCGTACGCGTTCCACGGGGTGCCCGGTGTGGCGGGAGAGCATCGACTCCAGGGTGTCCCGGGTGCGCAGCAGTTCGGCGGCCTGGATGGCGAGGTCCGTGGCGCGGCCCCGCACCGGCTCGGCGAAGGACGGCTGGTGGATGAGCACCCGGGCGTGCGGCAGGACCAGTCTGCGTCCCGGGGTCCCCGCTGCCAGCAGCACCGCGGCGGCGGACGCCGCCTGGCCCAGGCAGACCGTCTCGATCTCGCAGTCGACGAACCGCATCGCGTCGTAGATCGCGGTCATGGCGGTGAACGAGCCGCCGGGGGAGTTGACGTAGAGCGAGATCGAGCGGCCCGGTGCGGCGTGCTCGAGGTGCATCAGCTGCGTCACCACGGCGTTGGCCGCCGCGTCGTCGATCCGGGTGCCGAGCATCACGATGCGCTCGTCGAGCAGCTTCGAGTACGGGTCGAGAGTCCGGACCGTGGACCCGGCGCGCTCGGTGAACGAGGGAAGCACATAGCGGGCGGCGGACCGCTGCATGGCTGTTCCTTCCGTTAAGAATGTACAGTACGTACATGCCGTTAGACTGGGAGCATGACGTATGAGATTCCGGTGACGCAAGCCCGCGCCGAACTCGCCGACCTGATCAACCGGGTGGTCTACGGCGGTGAGCGAGTGGTCGTCACCCGGCACGGCAAGCCACTCGTCGCCCTGGTGTCCGCCGCCGACCTGGAACAACTCGAAGCACTGCGGGAGCGCGGCGTCGACGAGGCGGTCAGCACGGTCTCCGCCGTCAGGTCCGCGGCGTCCGCTGCCGGCGAACGCCACCGCTTCGGCATCGCCGCCCAGCACCCCGGCCCGCCGGCAGGAGACAGCCGCAGCTGACCCACCGCAGTGCCGACCGCTCGCCCAC
>NZ_BAAHCA010000680.1:0-2671 GCF_054776295.1 Streptomyces sparsus | reverse complement strand
GCCGCCGCGCGCGCCCGATCCGGGCCGCGCCCGGCCGTCCTGCGAGGTGTCCGCCCTCCCCGCAAATCGGCCACCCCTGCCCGCACCCAGCCGCCCCCGACCGTACTCGGCGCCTCGCGCATGCCGGAGGGGCCGCATGCCGGAAGGGCCGCCACCCCGCTGACGGGATGACGGCCCTTCCGAAGGAACACCTGGTCAGGCGGGCTGAACCTCGACGCCGACCTTGGCGACGACCTCGGGGTGCAGCCGGACCGAGACCTCGTGCGCGCCGAGCGACTTGATCGGCGAGCGGAGCTCGATGCGCCGCTTGTCCAGCTCGGGACCGCCGGCCGACTTCACCGCACCGGCGATGTCAGCGGGGGTGACGGAGCCGAACAGGCGGCCGCCGTCACCGGCACGGACCTTGAGACGCACCTGGGCGCTCTCGAGCTGGCCCTTGATGCTGTTGGCCTGCTCGATCGTGGCGATCTCGCGGATCTTGCGACCGCGGCGGATCTGCTCGACGTCCTTCTCTCCGCCCTTGGTCCACCGAATGGCGAAACCGCGGGGGAGCAGGTAGTTGCGGGCGTATCCGTCACGGACCTCGACGACGTCACCGGCGATACCGAGGCCGGAGACCTCGTTGGTAAGGATGATCTTCATGATTCGGTCACCCTTTCCTTATCGAGCGGTCGACGTGTAGGGCAGCAGTGCCATCTCGCGGCTGTTCTTCACGGCCGTGGCGACGTCACGCTGGTGCTGGGTGCAGTTGCCGGTGACCCGGCGGGCACGGATCTTGCCACGGTCGGAAATGAACTTCCGCAGCAGGTTCGTGTCCTTGTAGTCCACATAGGAGATCTTCTCCTTGCAGAACACGCAAACCTTCTTCTTCGGCTTGCGAGCAGGCGGCTTCGCCATTGTCTCTCTCCAGTGAGTTCAAGAAGTGTGTGCCGAGCGCCCTCTAGAAGGGGGGCTCGTCCGAGTAGCCGCCACCGCCGCCGGAGCTTCCGCCCCAGCCGCCGCCACCGCTGCCGCGCTCACCGCGGCCGGCCTGCGCCACGAACCGTACGACCTCGTCATCGCCGCGGGCATCGCCGGCGGATTCCCGCCGGTCACCACGTTCGGCTCCGTCGTCGTCGCCGACCGCGTCGTGGCAGCGGATCTGGGAGCGGACTCCGCGGACGGTTTCCTGTCCGTCGACCGCCTCGGATTCGGCACCACCACGCACGCCTGCACCCCGCACCTCGCCGCGGCCGTCGCCCGCGCCCTCGGAGCCGTCCACGCACCCGTGCTGACCGTCTCCACCGCCACCGGAACCGCCGAACGCGCACAGGCGCTGCAAGAACGCCACGAGGGCGCGGCGGCCGAGGCGATGGAGGGATTCGGCGTCGCCGAGGCCGCAGCCGCCCACCGCACCCCCCTCCTGGAGATCCGTACCGTCTCCAACCACGTCGGCCCCAGGGACCGTTCGACCTGGCAGATAGCCGGAGCACTGGCCGCCCTGCGCGACGCCTTCGCGACCCTGCGCACCGTGCTCGACAAGGGCGCCCCGCCGCCCTACACCTGACCGCCCGGCAGCCCGTACACCCGCCACGCCCGCTGCTCCGCACGGGCCCCGGCCACGGCCGCGCACCCCGCGCCGACGTCCCCCGCCTGCGGAGGCGTGCGACCGGAGCCGATTTCCAAGGGTTTCCCCAGAGAACCCCGCCGGGGGTCAAAATCGCCATCCCGCGCGGGTCATGCTGTCCACGCCGCACGAGGCCACGACCCCGGGCCGAACCCATCCGGCACCCGGAACCCACCGGTACCAGGGCCGTCCCGGCCGCCGGGCGACCGGCTCACGTCCCCGTGCGACACCACCGCTCCGTGCGCCGCCACCGACCGAACCGACACCATGGGGGCAGTCCATGACGAATGAAGCGCAGCTTCGGGACTACCTCAAGCGGGTCACCGTCGACCTGCACGAGACCCGCCGCAAGCTCCGGCACCTGGAGTCCCGCGAGCAGGAGCCCATCGCCATCGTCGGCATGAGCTGTCGGCTGCCGGGCGGCGTGCGCACCCCCGACGAGTTCTGGGACCTGTTGGCGTCCGGCGGCGACGGTGTCACGGACTGGCCCGCCGACCGCGGCTGGCACACCGCCGCCGTCGACGGCACCCGCCGCCGGGGAGGGTTCGTCGACGACGCCGACCGCTTCGACGCGGGCTTCTTCGGCATCTCACCGCGCGAAGCCCTCGCCATGGACCCGCAGCAGCGGCTGCTGCTCGAAGTCACCTGGGAAGCCTTCGAACAGGCCGGCCTCGACCCGGCCACCCTGCGCGGCACCCGGTCCGGGGTCTTCGTCGGATGCAGCGACCAGGGCTACACCTCCGGGCTGCGCGAGGTGCCCGACGACGTCCGCGGACACCTGCTCACCGGCAACTCCATGTCGGTCCTGTCCGGCCGGGTCGCCTACACGCTCGGCCTGGAGGGCCCGGCCGTCACGGTCGACACCGCCTGCTCCTCCTCGCTCGTCGCACTCCACCTCGCCGCTCAGTCCCTCCGCTCGGGCGAGTGCTCCCTCGCCGCCGTCGGCGGCGTCACCGTCATGTCCAGCCCCGGCGCCTTCATCGAGTTCGGCCTCCAGGGCGGCCTCGCCGCCGACGGCCGCTGCAAGGCCTTCTCCGACGACGCCGACGGCACCGGCTGGGCCGA
>NZ_BAAHCA010000679.1:0-2675 GCF_054776295.1 Streptomyces sparsus | reverse complement strand
CACGGACTGGCCGCCGCAGCAACCGCACCAGCACCAGCCGCACCAGCACCAGCCGCACCAGCGGCAGGCGCAGCGGCAGTCGGCCGCACCGCCGTATCAGCAGCAACCGCACCAGTACCAGCAGCCGCAGCAGGGCGGATGGCCGCAGCAGGCAGCGGGGGGACAGGCCGCGGTACCGCCCCAGGGCGGGGCGCGCGGCATGGCGGCGCAGCCGGCCATGGGCGGGCAGCCGCAGGGAGCGGGCGGCGGCGACCGCAGCCCGACGACCTTCCACCAGCTGGCACTGGGCCGCGTCATGCGCATCGGTCGTGCGCTGGAGAACGAACTGGTCGTCTCCGACCTCCAGGTCTCCCGCCACCACGCCGAGTTCCTCGCCGGCCCTGACGGCCGCTTCGAGATCCACGACCTCGGCAGCCACAACGGCACCTACGTCAACGGCCAGCAGCTGCCCAAGAACGGCCGCCGGCAGCTCGGCCCGCAGGACATCGTCGGCGTCGGCCACTCGACCTTCCGGCTGGTCGGCGACCGGCTCGAGGAGTTCGTCGACACCGGTGAGGTCTCCTTCGCGGCCCGCCACCTGACCGTGCAGGTCGACGGGGGCAAGACGATCCTCAACGACGTCTCCTTCGGGGTGCCGGAGAAGTCCGTCATCGCCGTGATCGGCCCCTCCGGCTCCGGCAAGTCCACCCTGCTGAAGGCGCTGACCGGCTACCGGCCGGCCAACCAGGGTGAGGTGCTCTACGACAACCGGGACCTCTACCAGCACTTCGCCGAGTTGCGGCACCGCATCGGGCTGGTGCCGCAGGACGACATCCTGCACACCGCGCTGAAGGTCCGCACCGCCCTGCGGTACGCAGCGAAGCTCCGCTTCCCCGGTGACGTCGCCGAGGCCGAGCGCAACGCGCGGGTCGAGGAGGTGCTCGCCGAGCTGAAGCTCGACATTCACGCCGACAAGCGCATCACCTCACTCTCCGGCGGACAGCGCAAGCGCGTCTCGGTCGCCCTGGAGCTGCTGACCAAGCCCTCGCTGATCTTCCTGGACGAGCCCACGTCGGGGCTCGACCCGGGCATGGACCGCGACGTGATGCAGCTGCTGCGCGGCCTCGCCGACGACGGCCGCACGGTGCTCGTGGTGACCCACTCGGTCGCCGAGCTGGCCCTCTGCGACAAGCTGCTGGTGATGGCGCCCGGTGGCGGCGTCGCCTACTTCGGTCCGCCGGAGGAAGCGCTCAACTTCTTCGGCTACGACTCCTGGGCGGACGTGTTCTCGTCCTTCGAGAACTACCGCGACTACGACTGGATGGGCCGCTGGCGCGGTTCCGAGCACTACCGGCTCTACGCCGCGGACATCGACGCGGTCGCCGCGCAGCCGGTCAACCTCCAGCAGCGCCAGGCCCGGGTGCAGAAACCGCAGAGCTGGGGCTCGCAGCTGTGGACCCTGATGCGGCGCTACGCCTCCGTCATCGCCTCCGACCGGGGCTTCCTGGCCCTGATGGTCATCCTGCCCGCGGTGCTCGGTGTGGTCAGTGTGGTGATCCCCTCCGACCACGGGCTGAGCTTCGGCAAGCCGCCGACGTTCACCAACCGGGACGCCAGCACGATCATGTTGATCCTGTCGGTCGGCATGTGCTTCTCGGCCGCCGCGAACTCCGTCCGCGAACTGATCAAGGAACGGGTGATCTACGAGCGGGAACGCGCGACCGGCCTGTCCCGGTCGGCGTACCTGATGTCCAAGGTCATCGTCCTGGGGCTGATCACCGCCCTTCAGGGCGTCATCATCTGCGCCATCGGCTTCCTGCCGCGTGACATGCCCGCCGAGGGACTGCTGTTCGAGAACACCCCGGCCATCGAGATGACGCTCGTGGTCATCGCTCTCGGCCTCGCCTCGATGATGGTCGGCCTGATCATCTCCTCGCTGGTCAGGACCGCCGAGAAGACGATGCCGCTGCTGGTCATGTTCGCCATCGTGCAGGTCGTCTTCACCGGTGTGCTCTTCCAGATCCACAACACGTTCGGCGTCGAGCAGCTCGCCTGGCTGATGCCGTCCCGCTGGGCGGTCGCCGGCATGGGCAACACGGCGCAGCTGAACGTGCTGCTGCCCTGGGACGCGCAGAACCCCGATCCGCTGTGGGACCACGAGCTCAGCCAGTGGTTCGTCAACATGGGCGTGCTGCTCACGATGTCCGTGCTCTGCGGAGTGGTGGTGGCCCGCTTCCTGCGCCGGCACGAGCCCGAGGTCATGCGCAAGTAGGCCACGGTCGGTCACGACCGTTCACGCACGCGGCGGAGCGCAGGGGGACGGGACCCGGCTCAGTACCAGTGGTTCTGCTGCCAGAAGCTCCAGGCGCCGCAGGGGCTGCCGTAGCGGTCCTTCATGTAGTCCACGCCCCACTGGATCTGGGTCGCGGGGTTCGTCCGCCAGTCCGCGCCGGCCGACGCCATCTTGCTGCCCGGCAGGGCCTGGACCAGGCCGTAGGCGCCGCTGGGGTTCTGCGCGGTGTGGTCCCAGCCGCTCTCGCGCTCCACGATCCTGGCGAAGCACTGGTACTGGGCGTCGTCCGCCAGTACCTGGCGGGCCAGCTGCCGCGGCGAGCCGGTGGGCAGCTCGCTCCGGGCGGTGCTGCGGCTCGCCCGCTGCTCGGTCCTGTCCGCCGGTGCGTCCGCGGCCGGCAGCG
>NZ_BAAHCA010000678.1:0-2675 GCF_054776295.1 Streptomyces sparsus | reverse complement strand
CGGCACGAACGTGTGCCGGCCCGGACCACGAACAGTCGGACGGCCCGGACGCTCAGGCGGCTCGCACGGCTCAGGCAGTGGGGCGCGTGCGCCGGGTGGCGTGCACGACCAGCCCCGCGCCCAGGCCGAGGAACGCGATGCCGCCGGTCAGGTAGGGCGTGGTGTCGAAGCTGCCGGTGTCCGCGAGACGCGGCGACGCGTTCGGGGCCGTGCCCTCCGCTGCTCCGCCTTCCGGCCCGCCCGCCTCGGGCTGCCCGGCCTCCGACCGGGTGGCCTGCGAACGGGTGACCTGCGCCCGGACGGCCTCCGAACGGTCGGCCTCCGACTGGGTGGTGCTCGCCGCCGGGGGTGAGGACGCCTGCGGCTCCGTCTCGTTCGTCGCCTTCGCCGTCGGCACGAACCACAGCGCGCAGAGCAGCCCTCCCGCCACGGCGGAGGTCACCAGCGGACGGCGGTGTGCGGCCACTCGGGCCCCCTTCGTGCGGTGAAACAGCAGTGCGGGGACCGATGTTAGCGACGGCGGCGGGTCGTGGGGAAGTCCGGGCGGAGAAGCCGCCTACCCTCCGTGGCATGAACGCTGAAGAAGCCTCCGGTTCCGCCCGCCACGTACGGCTCCAGGTCGAGCTCGTGCTCGAGGTCGCAGACCCGGCACAGCTGAGCCGGGCGGCCCTCGACCACATCCGCGGCGACGAACTCATGCCCGACGACGAGCGCGGTCACGCGACCGCGGCGGTCAGCGACGACCCGGCCGAAGCCGTCGCCTACCTCGTCGACCCGATCGACCTGGTCAGCGACGTTCCCGGGGTGCAGCTCGCCCAGGCCTCCTGGAGCAGCGAGACCGTCGACTACGACCCGGACGCCGAGCAGTGGCAGTTCGACGAACTCGACGACAGCCTCGACACCGACCCCGACGAGCCGTCCGGCTACGACGAGTACGACCGGTCCGGCGGCGAGCACAGCCGCTTCGCGGCGGCCGACGGCCATTCCGGTTCCGGTCGGCCGGGAAGCCCGGACGGAGGTGAAGGGCGCGCCCACCTCGGCGCCCGGTAACCCTCCCGCGCCCCCCTCGCGCTACTCCCCGCGTCGCCCGTGCGCCCCCGCCCCGAAGCCTCAGGGGCGGGGCGGTGCGCGTCCCGAAGGTGGTCCCCGACACACAGCGGCGTGTCATGGCCCACAATTCGGCTTCAGGTGGAACGAGCGGCGACCCCGTTGCGTTCTCTTACGTACGACTGTGACGTGACTTGCCCGCTTTGCGGGCGGAGTCGTCCTCGGGAGTCAGGGGCTTGGAAGGCGTATGGAGATGCGAGTGAACCCGGTCAGGACACACCGCAGGAGCATCGCGACCGCCGCGGCGCTCGTCAGCGGCGTCCTTGTGCTCTCCGCCTGCAGCGGCGGCGGTGGCGGTGGTGGTGGGAGCGCCGAGAAGAGCGAGGAGCCGTCGAAGGCCGACAAGGCCGTGGCGGAAAACTCGTCGGACGCTCGAATATCCATCTCACCGAAGAACGGCGCCGACAACGCCGGCATCAACAACGACGCCGAGGTGACCGTCAAGGACGGCGAGCTCACCGAGGTCACCATGACGGCCGTCAAGGCCGGCACCGCCGTCGAGGGCGAGATCAGCGCAGACCGCAAGACGTGGAAGCCCGCCACCAAGCTGGAGCGGGCCACCGAGTACCGCATCGAGGCCGTCGCGAAGGACGGGGAGGGCCGCGAGGCCACCCAGAACTCGACCTTCAGCACCGTCTCGCCGGCCAACAGCTTCATCGGCTACTTCACGCCCGAGGACGGCTCGACCGTCGGCGTGGGCATGCCGGTCTCGATCAACTTCGACAAGCCGATCGCGAACAAGCAGGCGGTCCAGTCCGCGATCGAGGTCAGCAGCTCCGGCGGCCAGGAGATCGTCGGCCACTGGTTCGACGACAAGCGCCTCGACTTCCGGCCGAAGGACTACTGGAAGGCCGGTTCCGAGGTCGACGTCAAGATGGGCCTGGACGGTGTCGAGGGCTCCAACGGCGTGACCGGTGTGCAGGACCGCAGCTTCAGCTTCACCGTGGGCCGCGCCCAGGTCAGCACCGTGGACGTGAAGGCGCACACCATGACGGTCGTCCGGGACGGCAAGGAGCTGAAGACCGTCCCGATCTCCGCGGGCAGCGAGGAGACCCCGACCTACAACGGTCAGATGGTGATCTCCGAGAAGTTCAAGGAGACCCGGATGAACGGCGCGACGGTCGGCTTCACCGACGACGACGGCGAGGGTGAGTACGACATCCCCGACGTGCCGCACGCCATGCGCCTCTCCACCTCCGGCACCTTCATCCACGGCAACTACTGGGGCGCCCCCTTCGGCTCCGGCAACACCAGCCACGGCTGTGTGGGCCTCAAGGACGTCAAGGGTGCTGACGACGAGTCCACCGACGGCGCCTGGTTCTACGACAACTCCATGATCGGCGACCTGGTCGTCGTGAAGAACTCCCCGGACAAGACCATCGCCCCGGACAACGGCCTCAACGGCTGGAACATGTCCTGGGAGGACTGGAAGGCCGGATCGGCTCTCTGAGCCCCGCGGTGAGGGCCCTCGGGCCCGTCCGCACACCTCCGAGCCCTGCGGCCCGCCTGCCCGGGCGGGCCGGTCGGGGTGACGGCGTACGAAGGCGCCCGGTGGGACAACCGTCCCA
>NZ_BAAHCA010000677.1:0-2675 GCF_054776295.1 Streptomyces sparsus | reverse complement strand
GCCACGCCGACGCGGCGCCCCCCGGTCCGGACTGCGGTTGCTGCGCCGTCTGGCCGCCGACCAGGTGCTGGGCCACGCCCGGCACCGGCCACGACCCGGCCGCTGAGCCCGCCGGGCGTCGTAGGCTGCCCGCATGTGCGGCATCGTCGGATATGTGGGAGGGCAGTCCGCCCTCGAAGTGGTCGTCGCCGGATTGCGGCGGCTGGAGTACCGGGGCTACGACTCGGCCGGGGTGGCGGTGCTCGCCGACGGCGGGCTGGCCACGGCGAGAAGGGCCGGCAAGCTCGTCAACCTGGCCAAGCTGCTGGACGAGCAACCGCTGCCCAGCGGCAGCACCGGCATCGGGCACACCCGGTGGGCGACGCACGGCGGGCCCACCGACGACAACGCCCACCCCCACCTGGACAACGCGGGCCGGGTCGCGGTCGTCCACAACGGCATCATCGAGAACTTCGCGGCGCTCCGGGACGAGCTGACCGAACGCGGTCACCGGCTGACGTCCCAGACGGACACGGAGGTGGTCGCGCACCTGCTGGCCGAGGCGTACTTCTCCTGCGGTGATCTGGCCGAGTCGATGCGGCAGGTGTGCCGGCGGCTGGAGGGCGCGTTCACGCTGGTGGCCGTGCACGCCGACGCGCCGGACACGGTGGTCGGCGCCCGCCGCAACTCGCCGCTGGTGGTCGGCGTCGGCGACGGCGAGTGGTTCCTCGCCTCCGACGTGGCGGCGTTCATCGAGCACACCCGCGAGGCGGTCGAGCTCGGCCAGGACCAGGTCGTGGAGCTGACCCGGGACGGTGTGACCGTCACCGGCTTCGACGGAACACCGGGTGACGTCCGCGGCTACCACGTGGACTGGGACGTCTCGGCCGCCGAGAAGGGCGGCTACGACTACTTCATGCTCAAGGAGATCGCCGAGCAGCCCAAGGCCGTCGCCGACACCCTGCTCGGCCGCATCGACGGGTCCGGCGTGCTGCGGCTCGACGAGGTGCGCATCCAGGACGCGGTGCTGCGGGAGGTGGACAAGGTGGTGATCGTCGCCTGCGGCACCGCCTACCACGCCGGGATGATCGCCAAGTACGCCATCGAGCACTGGACCCGGATCCCCTGCGAGACCGAGCTGGCCAGCGAGTTCCGCTACCGTGACCCGATTCTCGACCCGCGCACGCTGGTGGTCGCCATCTCCCAGTCCGGGGAGACGATGGACACCCTGATGGCGGTGCGGCACGCCCGTGAGCAGGGCGCGAAGGTCCTGGCCGTCTGCAACACCAACGGCTCGACCATTCCCCGCGAGTCCGACGCGGTGCTGTACACCCGGGCGGGCCCGGAGGTCGCCGTCGCCTCCACGAAGGCGTTCCTGACGCAGCTGGTGGCCTGCTACCTGGTGGCGCTCTACCTGGGCCAGGTGCGCGGCACCAAGTGGGGCGACGAGATCGGTTCCGTGGTGCGGGAGCTGGCCCGGATCGGTGACGGGGTGGAGGCCGTACTGGCCACGATGGAGCCCGTGCGGGAGCTGGCCCGCGGCCTGGCGGACAAGAACACCGTGCTGTTCCTCGGCCGGCACGTCGGCTACCCGGTGGCGCTGGAGGGCGCGCTGAAGCTGAAGGAGCTGGCGTACATGCACGCCGAGGGCTTCGCGGCCGGCGAACTGAAGCACGGGCCCATCGCGTTGATCGAGCCGGGGCTGCCGGTGG
This sequence comes from Streptomyces sparsus, assembly GCF_054776295.1. Classification (NCBI taxonomy): domain Bacteria; kingdom Bacillati; phylum Actinomycetota; class Actinomycetes; order Kitasatosporales; family Streptomycetaceae; genus Streptomyces; species Streptomyces sparsus. The sequence goes on along the minus strand of NZ_BAAHCA010000677.1, from coordinate 984 downwards.
TCGTGGTGATGCCGTCACCGCGTGGCCGCTCCGTGCTGCACGACAAGCTGGTGTCCAACATCCAGGAGATCCGGGCGCGCGGCGCGATGACCATCGTGATCGCCGAGGAGGGTGACGAGGCGGTGGTGCCGTACGCGGACCACCTGATCCGCGTCCCGCCCACCCCGACACTGCTGCAACCCCTCGTGACGACCGTGCCGTTGCAGGTGTTCGCCTGCGAGCTGGCGACGGCCCGCGGCAACGAGGTGGACCAGCCGCGCAACCTGGCCAAGTCGGTGACGGTGGAGTGAGTGGCGACGCTGGAGCGGGCTGTGCCGGAGCGAGCGGCGACGGCGGTATGAGCGGCGGCCGTGGCGGAGTGAGCGGCGGCCGTCGTGGGGCGGGTGCCGGCCGGTGATCATCGGAGTGGGGATCGACGTCGCGGAGATCGACCGCTTCGCGCAGTCCATGGAACGTACTCCCGGACTCGCCGCCCGGCTGTTCCTGGACGGTGAGCTGTACCTGCCCAGCGGTGAGCGCCGCGGGGCGGCGTCGCTGGCCGCGCGGTTCGCCGCGAAGGAGGCCCTGGCGAAGGCGCTCGGCGCGCCCGGCGGGCTGCACTGGACGGACGCGGAGGTGTGCACCGCCGACTCCGGCCAGCCGTCGCTGGTGGTGCGCGGCACGGTCGCGGCCCGCGCGGCGGAGCTGGGGGTGCGGAAGTGGCACGTGTCGCTCTCGCACGACGCGGGAGTGGCGTCCGCGGTCGTCATAGCCGAGAGCTGACCCGCCCCACCAGCGGAAGCCGTACCACCGCAGGGCTCCGCCGTGCGCGTGCTCCGGTGGTGGCGGCGCGACGCGGCGCGGTCGGCCGGTGATCCCCGCTGTACGGCGGCCGGTTGGGACACTGGCCGGATGAGGACTGCATACCAGGTGGACACGGTTCGGTCGGCCGAGCGGGAACTGATGGCCGCACTCCCCGAGGGCGCGCTGATGCAGCGCGCCGCG
>NZ_BAAHCA010000676.1:0-2683 GCF_054776295.1 Streptomyces sparsus | reverse complement strand
TCGGAGGGGGTGCCGGTGGCGCCGCCGTCGTCCGGGCCGCCGTCGGTGCCGTCCGGACTGCCGCCGTCGGTGCCGCCGTCCGTGGCGCCGCTGTCGGTGCCGCCGGGGCTGCCGTCGGGACTGCCGTCGGTGTCGCCGGTGTCCCCGTCGGGGGTGCCGCTGGTGGTGTCGTCGTCCGGGGTGCTGCTGCCGGTGTCCGCGCTGCCGCTCGGTGAGGGACCGGGCGAGGTGGTGGACGGGCTGCTCGGGGCGGGGGCGCTGGGGCTGGGCTGAGTCCGGTCCAGGGACGGCGTGTCGCTGATCTCCAGGTCGAACTGCTCGGCCGGGGAGCCGCTCAGTGCGGCGGCGGTGTACTGGCCCCAGATGCGGGCCGGGTAGCCGCCGCCGCTGATGCGCTCCTGGCCGGCGGCCCCGTACAGCGGCGTCTGGGCGCCGGTCTCCGGGTCCTGGCCCATGATCGCGACGACGGTGGCGAGGTCCGGGGTGTAGCCGGCGAACCAGGCCGCCTTGTCCTCCTCGGCGGTGCCCGTCTTGCCTGCGGCGGGCCGTCCGGCGGACTGGGCGGCGGTGCCGGTGCCGCTCTCGACGACGCTGCGCAGCACGGCGGTGGTGGCGTCGGCGGCGCTGCGCGGCACGGCCTGCTTCTCGGTGCGCTTCGGCAGCGGGATCTGCTCGCCGCCGCGGCTGACCTTCTCGACGAGGCTGTAGTGGCCGTGCCTGCCGTGGTTGGCGAGCGTGGCGTAGGCCTGGGCGAGGTCGAGTGTGCTGGGGGTGGCGGTGCCCAGTGACACCGAGCCCTGCGCCTCGGCGAGTTCGGGGGTGGTGGCGGGGATGCCGAGGTCGACGATGGTGTCCTTGACGTGCTGCGGTCCGACGTCGATGCCCATCTGGGCGAAGACGGCGTTGACGGACTTGTCCATGGCCTCGGTGACGGACACCTGGCCGTAGGAGCGGTCGTTCTCGTTCTGCGGCGCCCAGTCGGTGGGCCGGCCGTCGCTGACGACCTGCCGCTGGCTGGTGCCGTCGTAGACGGTGTGGGGGCCGATCTTCCGGCCGTCCTGGGTGGTGGAGCCGTGGCGGAGGGCGGCGGCGTAGACGAACGGCTTGAAGGTGGAGGCGGCCTGGTAGTCGCGGCGGGTGGCGTTGTTGACGTACTGCTCGGTGTAGTCGGTGCCGCCGTACATGGCGACGACCTTGCCGGTGGCGGGGTCGATGGAGGTGCCGCCGGCGCGGACGGCGCGGTCGATCTTGCGGTCGTCGCTGAGCTCGGTCAGCAGTTGCTCGCGGACCGCTGTGCGCAGGGCTTCCTGCTTGTCGCGGTCGAGGGTGGTGGTGATGCGGAAGCCGCCGGCGGCGAGCCGCTGCTCGCTGACGATGTCGTGCTCGATGAGGTGGTCGTTGACCGCTTTGACGAGGTAGCCGCGCTGGCCGGAGAGCCCGGTGGGCGCCTGGGCCTCGTCGGGTTCGGGGAACACGATGTCGTCCCGTTCGCCCTGTTCGAGCCAGCCCTCCTTGACCATGCCGTCGAGCACGTAGTTCCAGCGGGCGAGCGCCCTGCCGCGGTTCTCGGGGTGTGCGGTGACGTCGTAGGTGCTGGGAGAGTTGACGAGCGCGGCCAGGTAGGCGCTTTCGGCGGTGGTGAGGTCCTTGGCGTTCTTACCGTAGTAGGCGTTCGCGGCGGACTGGATGCCGTAGGCGTTGCGGCCGAAGTAGCTGGTGTTGAGGTAGCCGGTGAGGATGTCGGCCTTGCTGACCTCGCGGTCCAGCTTGATCGCGATGAAGAACTCCTTGGCCTTCCGGGTGATCGTCTGGTCCTGGTCCAGGTAGTAGTTCTTCACGTACTGCTGGGTGATGGTGGAGCCGGACTGCTTGCCCTCGCCGCGGATCATGTTCCAGCCGGCGCGCGCCATCGCCTGCGGGTCGACGGCGGGCTTGTTGTAGAAGTCGCGGTCCTCCGCGGCGAGCACCGCGCGCTGGGTGGTGAGGGGCACCTGGGCGAGGGTGACGTTCTCGCGGTTGACGTCGCCGTCCTTGGCGATCTGGCTGCCGTCGGAGTAGAGGTAGACGTTGGTCTGCGAGGCGGCGGCCTTGTTGGGTTCGGGGATGTCCACCAGGAGGTATCCGGCGACGAGCGTGCCGGAGCCCAGGAGGGCGACGAGCAGCAGGCTGCCCAGGACCATGCGCCAGGTGGGCAGCAGTCGGCGTGCGCCGGTGCGCGGGGGCCTGCTTGCGGTCGTCGGCGCCGGATGGTCGCCGTTCTGCGGCTCGTCGCTCATTTCGTGCGGGACTCCTCGTCCAGGGGTGGGCGATTCGTGTCGTACGCCCATAAAACATAAAACTAGAACACTGTCGCACCGGGGACCTCGGCAGTCGGGGCGCGCGGCGTGTGGCCGGCGGCGTCGCGGGTCGGTCGCCGGGCCCGTCGGCCACCTGAACGGGTGACCGGTCCGGGAGGCGTGGTGCTGCCTTCCCCTTGTGTGACGCGCGGGGGCGGGAAAAGGATGCAGTTGGTCGGTGTTCGTTCGTTTTTCCGGCGTGTGCGACCGTTTACCGCTGGTCATCTGACCCGGTCAGGTGGCCGTCGCGGTGCCGGCGGGCCGATGGGCCGGTGGAGGTGGTCGCCGGTGTTCGGCCGGGCGGGCCCCGGGCGTGCGGCAGGTCCGGGGCGCGGGGCGGGGGTCCG
>NZ_BAAHCA010000675.1:0-2689 GCF_054776295.1 Streptomyces sparsus | reverse complement strand
CGGGCGCGGCCCGGCTCTGCGGCGCGCACCCGGTTGGCCTCGGCGATCATGGCCTGGATGCGGGAGTTGGCCGCGCCAGCTCGGGGGTCGACCGAGCCGGTCATCGGGTGCGGCTTGTAGAGCAGGCGGACGCCGGGGTCGGCCAGCAGCGCGCGGACGATGTTCTCACCGGCCAGGATCACCGAGGTGTTGCCCGGGTCGTCCGTCCAGCCCTCCCAGGTGGGGGCGTAGAGCACCGTGGTGAAAGCCCCCGTGGGCGCGCCCCTGTGCGGCTCGATGGGGGCCAGCTGCGGACGTCCCACCTCCACCACGTCGTGGTCGTCGACGCCGATGTCGGCGAGCTGGTAGCGCTCGCGGGCCGCGGCGCCGGCCACCCACACCTCGTCGTACGCCTTGGCGTACGGGTTGCAGCTGGAAAGCTTGTCGCTCTCGCCGTGGTTGATGAAGGCGTGCTTGATGGACGGGATGCGCAGCACCTGGGAGGTCTTGCCGGAGTTCGCCGGGTGCACCATCGCCTTGAGCGAGGAGTGCTCCAGCGACATCAGATGGGCGACCTTCGGGATGCACACCACGGGCACGTCCGTCGCGTCGATCTTCTGCATCATGAAGCGCTCACGCAGCACGATCAGCGGCTTCGCGTCCAGCTCGGAGAGCGTGGAGAGCCACATGTTGGCCTGGTAGGCCGAGGTCGGACCGCCGGAGAAGTACATCGCGACCGTCGGCTTGCAGGTGGCCAGCCAGCTGTCGAGCCAGGCCAGTACCTCCCGCTCGCCGGGGGTGCGCTTCCCCGGCAGCATCCAGGTCGCGAGCAGCGCCGCGCCGGCGAGGAACAGCACCAGGCTGACCGCGACACCGACCGCGCCGAAGAGGATCTCCTGGGTGGCGGCGGTGGCCAGCAGGCCCGCCGTGGCCGGGAGCATGAAGTGCAGGAGCCGCCGGCTGGGCTGTCTGGCGAGGATGCGCGGGGGAGCGGGCGACAGCCGCAGCGCCGAGGTGTCGATGTTGCGGGTGAGGATCGGCAGCGTCCGGTTGCGTCGCACCAGCAGGGCGACAGCCTGGCAGCCGAAGTGGGCGGCGTAGGCGCCCAGCAGCAGCATGACCAGGGGAGCCTCCGCCAGCGGGTCGATGCCCGGCGCCTGGACCAGTCCGATCACCAGCAGCATGTCGCGCAGCAGCTGACGGGTGGGCACGTCGAAGCGGACCCTGCCCAGCAGCGCCAGCAGGCCGGGCTGCCGGTGGTGCAGGTACAGGTCGAGGAGGAAGCCCGCCGCGGAGGCGGTGATGAACAGGGGGACGCTGGGCAGCAGCGCTCCGGCGAGCTGGGCGGAGAAGAACACCAGCATCGCGAGGAGGGCGGAGAGCTGTCCCACGCGGCGGAAAACGAGTCCGGCGAACGGCACGGGCTGGCTCCTGGCAGGAGGCGATCGGATGGGGCGGTCGGAGGTGGGGGCGACCGGGATGACCCCCGACCGTATGCCGTAGCGCCGTGACGTGACAATTGCCGGTGATCAAGCACACGTTTGAGGCGGCGCGTGGCAGCGGTCGGTCGGCACTCGCGGTGCTGGCACCCGCCTTGATTCTACGGGAGTTGGCCGCTTCCTCCGGATCCGCCGGAAGTCGGCGGGACCCGCCCGGGGCGCCGGAGCCGCGACCGGCCGTCCACCTCGACGTCCGTGAGAGTAACCGAATGGACACGTTCAGTGCACGAAGCGGACTCGGGGACGTCGGGTCCGGCCGCTGGACCGGCCGCACACCGCCGGGCGGGCTGGCGTACATTGCGGCCGGAAGCAGGCGTGACCACAGCGGACGCGCACCGACACGGCAGAGCAAGCACGACCACGGCAGAGCACGGACGCCGCGGTGGACGGGTACGACCACGGCGGACACGACACGGAGCGCGGGGATCACCGGTGGCAGCGGCAGGTGCGGAACAGACGGAGGGGACGAGGCCCGAGGTGCTGCGGGCCCGCAGGGTCGTCGTGAAGGTGGGTTCGTCCTCGCTGACCACGGCGGCCGGCGGACTGGACGCGGACCGGGTCGACGCCCTGGTGGACGTGCTCGCGGCCTACGGCGCCAGGGAGGGCGACGAGGGCAAGGAGGTCGTCCTGGTCTCCTCCGGTGCCATCGCCGCCGGACTGTCCCCGCTCGGCCTGCCCCGCCGGCCGCGGGACCTGGCCCGCCAGCAGGCCGCCGCCAGCGTCGGCCAGGGTCTGCTGGTCGCCCGCTACACGGCTTCGTTCGCGCGATACGGCCGCCGCGTCGGCCAGGTGCTGCTGACCTCGGACGACACCAGCCGCCGCGGCCACTACCGCAACGCCTTCCGGACGCTGGAGCAGCTGCTGGTGATGGGCGCGGTGCCGATCGTCAACGAGAACGACACCGTCGCCACCGACGAGATCAGGTTCGGGGACAACGACCGGCTGGCCGCGCTCGTGGCGCACCTGGTGCGGGCCGACCTGCTGGTCCTGCTCTCGGACGTGGACGGCCTCTACGACGGTGACCCCAGCACCCCCGGCGCCCGCCGTCTCCACGAGGTGCGCGGGCCCGCCGACCTGGACACCGTCTCGCTGGGCAGCGTGGGGCAGTCCGGCGTGGGCACCGGCGGCATGGTCACCAAGGCGGACGCGGCCCGGATCGCCACCGGGACCGGCGTCCCGGTGGTCCTGACCTCCGCCAGCCGTGCCGCGGA
>NZ_BAAHCA010000674.1:0-2693 GCF_054776295.1 Streptomyces sparsus | reverse complement strand
CGTCGGGGGCCTGCTGGGGCCCGGTGGTGACGAGCGTGCGCAGCGCGACCTCCTGCTCGCCGGCGAGCCGGCCCAGTTCGGCCGCCTCACCGCCCAGCGCCGTCCCCCGGCGCTGCACCATGGCCAGCACCTGGAGCACGCTGTCGTGGATGTCGCGGGCCAGCCGTTCCCGCTCCCGCGTGGCGGCGTCGATGCGCAGCGCCTCCGCCAGGGTCCGCTCACTGGCCCGGGCCACCTCGACGACGTAGCCGATGCCGATGCTCGCCACCAGGACGAGCAGTATGTTGTGCACGGTGTCGCGGGAGAACGCCCCGCGTTCGAGCACGTTGGCGGCCCCGATGACCAGCGAGGCCCCGGCCGCCCAGCGCCAGCCGCCCTTGATGGCGAAGGCCAGCACCGCCCCGGCGACCCAGATGGACGGCAGCGTCGGCCCGACGCGGTCGCCCGGGTCGGCGAGCGGGCTGAGCAGGATGCCGGTCACCGCGACGGCGATGTCGCAGGCGAGGAAGCGCCGCGTGCAGCGCTCCTCGGAGGAGACCCGGCCGAGCGTCGCGAACGTCCAGGCGGCCAGGGCGGTGAGGTAGAGCACACCGACCGCCGGGCGCTCGTACCCGGCGAGGTTGTAGCCGAACAGCGCCACCGCGTAGCCGAGCGTCAACAGCCGGTAGCCGGCCAGGGCCCGCCACAGCGGCTGCTCGACGGACATGCGCTGCGGTCGTCGCAGCCGCCGCGCCACCTTGCCGGTCATCGCTTCCCCCCGCTCCCCCGACGGCCTCCGCTCAGACGGTGCTCTTGTCCGTCCTGCCCTCGTGGCCTGTCTTGTCCGCCTCTCTGGCGGCCTTCTCGTCCTCGGCCAGTTTCTTGGCCGCTTCCGCGATCTGCCGCTTGGCGGCTGTCGCGTACATGTCCACGTACTCCTGACCGGAGAGCTTCATGATCTCGTACATGACCTCGTCGGTCAGCGAGCGCTGGATGAACCGGTCGCCGTCCATGCCCTGGTAGCGGCTGAAGTCCAGCGGGGCGCCGATCCGGATGCCGGGGCGCATCAGCTTGGGCACGACCTTGCCGGGCGGCTGGATCTTCTCCGTGTCGATCATCGCCACCGGCACCACCGGCGCACCGGTGGCCAGCGCGATGCGGGCCAGCCCGCCGGGCTTGCCGCGGTAGAGCCGGCCGTCCGGCGACCGGGTGCCCTCGGGGTAGATGCCGAACAGCTCACCCCGGTCGAGGACCTGCACCGCGCTTTTGATGGCGGCCTCCGCCGCGCCCCGGGCCCCCGAGCGGTCCACGGGAAGCTGGCCGACGCCCTTGAAGAAGGCGGCGGTCAACTTCCCCTTGACCCCCGGGGAGGTGAAGTACTCGGCCTTCGCCACGAAGGTGACCTTGCGGTCGAGGACCGCGGGCAGGAAGAACGAGTCGGAGAACGACAGGTGATTGCTCGCCAGAATGGCCGGGCCCTCGGCCGGAATGTTCTCCAGCCCTTCGACCCAGGGCCGGAAGGCAAGCTTGAGCGACCCTCCGACCGACAGCTTCATTGCTCCGTACAACAACCGCGGACCTCCTGTTTCACCGTGCAGAACCTTATCCCGCCCCGCCCGTCCGGCGCCTCGGGGCGTCCGGGGGTCGGACGGCGGGCGCCGGGCGCCCCCGGAGCCGCCGGGCTACCGGGTGCCCGACCGCCCGCGTAGGGTGGCAGGACCCCTTCCCCGTCCACGCGTCCGTCCGAACGGAGACCCACGGTGCCGCTGCTTCCCGGGTCAGAACCGATGCACCACGAAGGATCGGAGACCGGTGTCCTGCTCTGCCACGGATTCACCGGTACACCGCAGTCCATGCGCCCCTGGGCGCGGTATCTGGCCGACCGCGGGCTGACGGTGTCCCTGCCGCTGCTGCCGGGGCACGGCACCCGGTGGCAGGACCTGCAGGTCACCGGCTGGCAGGACTGGTACGCCACCGTCGACCGGGAGCTGCGGGCGCTGTCGGAGCGGTGCGAGCACGTCTTCGTCGGCGGCCTGTCCATGGGCGGCGCGCTGGCCCTGCGGCTGGCGGCCAAGCACGGTCCGGCGGTGAGCGGGGTCGTCGTGGTCAACCCTGGCATGACCTTTCCCCGGGTGCGGGGCCTGGCCCTGCCGGTGCTGCGCCATCTCGTGCCGTCCGACAAGAGCATCGCCAGTGACATCGCGAAGGAGGGCGTGCGGGAACTCGCCTACGACCGGGTGCCGTTGCACGCCGCCCACTCGCTGCGGAACTTCTTCCGGCTGGTGCGTGGCGAACTCCCGCAGGTCACGCAGCCGTTGATGGTGCTGCACAGCCGGGTGGACCACGTGGTGCCGCCGGGCGACTCGGCGGTGGTGCTCAACTCGGTGTCGTCGACCGACGTCACCGAGACGGTCCTGGAGCGCAGCCTGCACGTGGCGACGCTGGACCACGACGCGGAGCGCGTCTTCGCGGACTCGTACGGATTCATCACCCGCCTGGCAGCGAGGAAGACGGCCCGTGACGGAGCGTGAGCATGGCCGGGGGGACGGACGCGAGCCCCTCGACGAGGACGCCGCCTGGGCGCAGATCGTCGCCGGATACGGCGAGGAGCCGCCCGACCCGGCCGGCTTCCGTCCGGCCGACAGCGAGCACACCCGTGACGGCGCGGCACCCGCGGAGGGCGGGCCCGCCCCGGAGTCGGGGCGGACCGTGCG
>NZ_BAAHCA010000673.1:0-2695 GCF_054776295.1 Streptomyces sparsus | reverse complement strand
TCCGACGTGGGCGGGCCGCGCGGTGGCGCGGCCTGCACCGAGTCGGTGCCGTTCGCGGCGCGTACCGAGGGCTACCGGGGGTTCCGCATCCCGGCGGTCGTCGAGGCCGACGGGGTGCTGCTGGCGTTCGCGGAGGGGCGCAGGGTGTCGCTCGCGGACGACGGTGACATCGACGTGGTGGTGCGGCGGTCGCGGGACGGCGGCTGCACCTGGGGGCCGTTGCGGGTGGTGGCGGACGCCGGCCGCGACACGATCGGCAATCCCTCACCGGTGGTGGATCCGGGCACCGGTGACGTCGTCCTGCTGAGCTGCCGCAACGAGCACGGCGTCATGGGGCGGCGCCGGGTGTTCGTGCAGCGCAGCGACGACGTCGGCGAAACCTTCGGTGCGCCTCGGGAGATCACGGACCAGGTGAAGCCCGGCAACTGGAACTGGTACGGCACCGGGCCGGGCCACGCGCTGGCGCTGCGGCACGGACCGCGTCCGGGTCGGCTGCTGGTGCCGGCCAACCACAGCCACCGACCGGCGGGTTCGTCGGGACGGTACCGGCCGGGGGCGCACTCGCTGTACAGCGACGACGGCGGGCGGACGTGGCGACTCGGCTATGTCGCGCAGCCGTCGGAGGACGGGCCGGGGATCGACGAGAACACCTTCGCCGAGCTGCCCGACGGCCGGGTGTACAGCAACGTGCGGGTGCAGAAGGGCAGTTCGACGGCGACCCGCGCGGACGCCTACCTGGCTCCGGGCGGCACGTCGCTGCTGGCGCCCTACCGTGCCCGGCCCGCCCTGCGCGGCCCGGTGGTGCAGGGCAGCACGCTGTGGGCGGCGCCCCACCTCGTCTACTCGGGTCCGGCCGATCCGGACGCCCGCAGGTCCCTCACGCTGCGGGTCAGTGACGACGAGGGCCGCAGTTGGCGCACCGGTCCGCGCCTGACGTCTGACCGCTCGGCCTACTCGGATCTGGTGCGGGTCGACGACGACACGTTGGGGGTCCTGCACGAGAAGGGCGTCAAGTCCCCCTACGAGACGCTCACCTTCACCCGGGTCGCGGTGGACGCGCTCGCCGCCGGTTCCCGGTCCTGACGCCGTACGGGCACGGTCGCCGTGGGCCGGGGCCGGGGCCGAGGAACCTGCGGGAATCCCCGGAACGGGCCGGAACCCGGGCTGTCGGGACGGGTGGACGCAGTTGAGGGATTCACCTGGATCGGCGATTGGTGCCGTCCCGGACCTTGACGTCCGCCGCCCCTTCCGGCGTAGGTTCTGAGAGCGCTCTCACCCCACGGGAGCGAGTGCCGGACTGTGCCCCCGGCCGCCGCCGTCGGCTCGACCCGCGGCGGAAGGCATCACAGCGGGAGCCCCCAAGGGCTGTCCCTCACAACGCCCGAGGCCTCTCGTGCCCCACAGCACCACCCCCCACACGAGGAGAAACAAGCGTGCGTGCCCCCAAGAAACTGCTGGCGACGCTTGCCGCCGCAACGGTCGCCGGAGCGGGATTCACCGCCGTCGGCACCCAGTCAAATGCGGAAGCCGCGATAGCCGACACCATCCCGATCACCCTGAAGAACGACTCGGGGCGCAGCGAGCAGATCTACGTCTACAACATCGGCACCGACCTGGAGAGCGGCAAGCAGGGCTGGGCGGACGAGAACGGAACGTTCCACCCCTGGCCGGCGGGCGCCGAGGTCCCGATCGAGGCCCCCGACGCGTCGATGGAGGGCCCGGCCGCCGGTGAGTCCATGACGATCCAGCTGCCCAAGTTCTCCGGCCGCGTGTACTACTCGTACGGCGAGAAGCTCACCTTCAAGCTCGCCACCGGCGGCCTCGTGCAGCCGGCCGTGCAGAACCCGAGCGACCCCAACCGGGACACGCTGTTCAACTGGACCGAGTACACGCTGAACGACTCCGGGGTGTGGATCAACAGCACCCAGGTGGACATGTTCTCGGCGCCCTACTCGGTCGGCGTCGAGGGCTCCGACGGGAGGACCCAGACCACCGGCAAGCTCAAGCCGGGCGCCTACGGCGACTTCTTCGACTCCCTGAGGAACCAGCCCGGTTGGTCCGACCTGATCCACACCCGGCCGGACGGGACCGTGCTGCGGGCCCTCTCCCCCGGCCACGCCATCGGCACCGGTGACCTCCCCACGGACTCGATGGACGACTACGTCAACCGCGTGTGGGACCACTACCGCGACAACACGCTCACCGTGACGCCGTTCTCGCACGAGCCGGACACCAAGTTCCACGGCCGGGTCTCCGGTGACGTCATGAACTTCACCGACACCTCCGGCTCGGTGGTCACCAGCTTCGAGAAGCCGGACAGCGACAGCATCTTCGGCTGCCACAAGCAGCTGGACGCCCCGAACGACCACGTGCGCGGCCCGATCTCGCGCACCCTGTGCGCCGGCTTCCACCGCACCACGCTGCTCACCAACTCCGAGCAGCCCGACGCCGACGCGTCCGGGTTCTACCAGGACCCGGTGACCAACCACTACGCACGGCTGGTGCACGAGGCGATGGCCGACGGCAAGGCGTACGCCTTCGCCTTCGACGACGTCGGCAACCACGAGTCGCTCGTCCACGACGGCGACCCGAAGAACGCCACCATCACCCTCGAGTCCTTCGAGTAGGCCGGGAGGAGCCGGGCGCGCGGCGGTCACCCCGCGGGCTCCGGGGCCCCGCCGCCGCCCGGGCCTCC
>NZ_BAAHCA010000672.1:0-2701 GCF_054776295.1 Streptomyces sparsus | reverse complement strand
GGCGCTGCCCCGGCACGGCGCTCTGAGCTGGAGAAGTCACGTCGCACAGATTAGGCCGTCGCACCGACATCGCACGAAACGGCACGGTTGGCCTGCCGTCAGCGGCCGGGCCCGGGCGGTCGGGGGCGGGGCCGGGCCAGCAGCAGCGCGATGTCGTCCAGCGGGGTGTGGTGCAGGGCGTGCAGCACGGTGTCGCAGGTCTGCTCCAGCGGGCGGGGAGTCCCGGACAGCACGGCGCGCAGCGCGCGCAGGCCCACGTCGATGGGCGCGCGGCGGTCCTCGACGAGGCCGTCGGTGAAGAGCGCGAGGGTGGCGCCCTCGACCAGTTCGCGCTTCTCGGTGCTGAACGGCACGCCTCCCACGCCCAGGGGCGCCGCGTTGGGCAGGTCGACCAGTTCGGCGGAGCCGTCGGGTGAGACGAAGACCGGCGGCAGGTGGCCGGCGCTGGACAGTTCGCAGCGTCCGTGGAGCGGATCGCACACCGCGTAGACGCAGGTGGCGATGGAGTCCCCGAGGGAGGCCAGGATGTCGTCGAGATGCCGCAGCAGTTCCGCCGGCGGCATGTCGAGGCGGGCGAAGGCACGGGTGGCGGTGCGCAGTTGGCCCATGATGGCGGCGGCGTGCAGGCCCTTGCCCATCACGTCGCCGACGATCAGGCCCAGCTTGCCGTGCCGCAGCGGGAGCACGTCGAACCAGTCGCCGCCGACGCCGCTGACCGCCGGCAGGTAGCGGGCGGCGATGTCGACGTCCGGGTGCCGGGGCGGCGTGTCGGGCAGCAGGCTGCGCTGGAGGGTCAGGGCGGCGTTGCGTTCCCTGCTGTACAGGCGGGCGTTGTCGACGCAGATGGCGGCGCGCGCGGCGAGTTCGACGGCCAGCGTGAGGTCCTGGTCGTCGAAGGGCCGGGGGTTGGTCGTGCGGTACAGGCTGACGGTGCCGAGCAGGTCACCGCGGGCGATCAGCGGCGCCGCGAGGTAGGAGTGCACGCCGGAGGACTCCAGCATGCCGAGCGCGTCGTCGTCCTTGGCGATGCGGCGCATCTGCTCCGGATCGACGTGCGGCAGGAGGATCGGGCGGGCCTCCCGCACGCACTGGGTGATCATGCGGGTCGGGCCGTAGGAGGCCAGCTCGCCCACCTGGTCGGCGGCCTGGAAGTCGGCCGTGCCGTCGGCTGCGGCCACCGTCAGCGCCCGGAACCGCGCCGAGCCCTCCGGCCCGACGGCCGCGGCGACCTCTCCACTGAGGACGGAGTCCAGGACGTCGACGGCGGCGAAGTCTGCCAGCCGGGGCACGGCGACCTCGGCCAGCTCGCGGGCGGTCTGCTGGAGGTCGAGCGTCGTCCCGATGCGCACTCCGGCGTCGGCGATCACGGCGAGGCGCTCGCGGGCTTCGGCCATCTCCCGGGCGACCCGCTGCCGTTCGCTCACGTCGATCGCCGACGTCGCCATGCCCAGGGGTTGTCCGCGCGGGTCGTCGATCCGGTAGTAGGAGACCGACCAGACGTGTTCGTGCTCGGGGTCGGTCGCGGTCCGTCCGGTGGTCAGCTGGTCGAGCATCGGCCGGCCGGTCTCCATGACGTGGTGCAGCGCACGGCGTACCGCGTCGGAGTCGACGGCCGGCAGGACCTCCTCCAGCCGGCGGCCCAGCATGTCTCCGGCGGGCAGCCCGCTGATCTGCTCCAGGGCCGGGTTGACGCGCAGCCAGCGCAGGTCGGTGTCGAACAGGCCCATGGCGACCGGCGACTGGTTGACAAGGCTGTTGGACAGGGCGAGGTCGGTCTCCAGCCGCCGCACGGTGGCGGCGTCGGCGGCCAGGCCCAGGGCGTAGACGTCGCCGTGGACGTCGTGCATGCGCATGTTGCGGAACTCGACCGGCCGGGTGGCCCCGTCCCGGCCGCGGACGGGGAAGACACCGGCCCAGACGGCGCCGGCCCGCACCTTGCCGAACAGTTCCCTGACCAGGTCCAGGTGTTCCGGGGCGACCAGCAGGCGCCCCGCGTAGGTGCCCAGCGCCTCGTGGGTGGAGTAGCCGAACAGGCGTTCCGCCTCGGGGCTCCACAGCACCACCTGGCCCTCGCTGTTGAGGACGAAAGCCGACACGCGCAGCAGGTCGAGCAGACCGCCCGGTGCGGTGCTGACGCCCTCCGGGTCGGTGCCGCCGCGGATCTCCGGCTGCCCCGGCTCCTCCATATCGGCCGCCCCCTCTCAGCGCTCGCCGAGGAGCTGCTCGGTCCACATGGTCTTGCCGGACGAGGTGTACCGGCTGCCCCAGCGGTGGGCGAGCTGCGCGACCAGGAAGAGGCCCCGGCCGCCCTCGTCGGTCAGTCGGGCCCGGCGCAGGTGCGGCTGGGTCTGGCTGGGGTCGGAGACCTCGCAGACGAGGGTCTCGTCCCTGATCAGCCGCACGCCGACCGGGCCGCCGGCGTAGCGGATCGAGTTGGTGACGAGCTCACTGACGATCAGTTCGGTCACGAAGGCGAGCTCGTGCAGCCCCCACGCGGCGAGCCGCTCGTTGACCAGGTCACGGGCCCGGGCGACCTCGGTGGCGTCCGCGGCGAACGTCCAGGCGACGGTCGCGTCCTCGGGCAGCCGGCGGACCCGGGCCACCAGCAGGGCCACCTCGTTGTCCAGCGGGCCCTCGGGCAGCAGTTCGTCCAGCGCTTCACGGCCGGCCTGCGCGGGGGTGCGGCCGGAGCGGGCGGCGG
>NZ_BAAHCA010000671.1:0-2705 GCF_054776295.1 Streptomyces sparsus | reverse complement strand
TCGTCGAACCGGGGGAGGGCGCCGGGGCCGTCGCCGCCGTGCTGCGGGCGCGCGGAGGCCGGGCACCAGGGCGGGCCCGGTGGTGGGTGGCCCTGCCTGCGTCGTTGCTCTGCCTGAGCCTGATCGCCGTGGGCCCGGTCACCGCGTGGGCACTGCCGGTGCCCGCGTTCCCCGACCCGACCGGCCCCTTCGCGGTGGGCACCCGGGTGCTCGAATGGACCGACACCGACCGGCCGGAGACCGCCACATCCGACACCGGCGACCGACGCACGGTCGTCACCCAACTCTGGTACCCGGCGCGCAAGGGTGCGACGGGCGACGCGCAACGGGCCCGGTACCTCGGCCGCACCCCGCAGGAGGCGGACGTCGTCGCCGACGGCCTCGCCGACTACGTCGGCGTGCCGGCATTCCTGCTCGACGGCGCCTCCCGGGCCCGCACGCACGCGGTGGCCGACGCGCCCGTCGTCGAGGGCGGCGGGCGCCTGCCGGTGGTGCTGTTCTCGCCGGGACTGGGCGGCGTCCGGACCCAGAACACCGCCTGGGCACAGGAACTCGCCAGCCACGGTTACGTCGTCGCCGCTGTGGACCACCCCTACGACTCGGCCGCGGTGGTGCTCGCGGACGGACGAACCGTACGTACGGAGGTGTCCGCCACCGGCGACGCCGACGAGGACGACAAACGGGCGGCGGCCTGGACCGCCGTTCGGGCCGACGACCTGAGCTTTGTACTCACCCAGTTGCAGCGCATCAGCCGCGGCGAGATCCCGGGCCCGCTCACGGCCCGGTTGGACACCGGCCGCGTCGCCGTCACCGGTCACTCCCTCGGCGGCGGTGCCGCGCTGCAAGCGGCCCGCCAGGACCGTCGGTTCGACGCCGTGATCAACCTGGACGGCTTCCCGCACGGTCCCGACCCGAAGCCGTACCCGCAGCCGGTACTCGCGCTCACCCAGGACATCACCGCGGACACCGACCCCGACTACCTCCCCCGCCTCACCCGCGTACTCGCCCGGAGCACCGCGACCAGCTACCGACTCACCGTCCCCGGAGCGGCCCACCTCACCTTCACCGACGCACCGCTCTACCTGCCGCCGGTGCCGTCGATCGTCGGCTCCCAGGACCGCACCGCCGGACCGCGCATCACCGCCGCCGCATCTCTCGCCTTCCTCGACACCACCCTGCGCGGCAAACCCGACCGCCTGGCCGAGACGCTGCCCACGTACGGCGACGTGACCGTCAACGGCCCCCGGAGCGACGACTCCTGACGAACCTGCCCTCGTCCCGTGCGGACCGGCCGAGGCGGCGGCTCCGCGCCAACGGGCAGCCGGGCGGTATTCGGGTGACCTCCCGGCGGGCTGCTCGGTCCGCGCGCCAACAGGGCCGTCTGCGGGTGGAAGGAGCCCTGTCACCTGAGCCCAGCAGGCATCGCGAAAGTGCCTGCCGACGAACGAGGACGAGCATGCTCTGACCGGAAGCAGAGCAGTGCCGAAGCCTGACCTGCCCCGCACCCGCGACCGGTGCTTGCCGGTCCACCGCACCGACGACCGCGCCGCGAGTCCCGGACTGCCGGGCGCGACGTCAGCGTCCACGCTCGTCAGGTGGCACACGGCAGACGGATCACTCGGCCTCGCAGTCGCCAGAGCCGACACGGCGAGGAGATGCGGTCGGCGGCCGCAGGCAAGTGCGGTGGGACAGGCTCGATGGCCCTTCCACGCGGCCACGACGAAGGGCCCGTGACCTGCTTTTCAGCAGGTCACGGGCCCTTCGTTATCCGTGTGGCGGCGCCAGGATTCGAACCTGGGAAGGCTGAGCCGGCAGATTTACAGTCTGCTCCCTTTGGCCGCTCGGGCACACCGCCTGGGATGGCTGCCGGGAGTCGTGCTCCGTGGCAACGGGGTAAACCATACCTGATGGCAGGGGGTGCCCCGCCACTCGGTTCTGGGCAGGCACGGCGGTGGGGGGCGCGGCTAGGCTGGCGGAGCGCGCGGCCCGCGGGGCGGGCCGTCACCCCTGATCACCCTACGTACGAGGAGCCAACTCACGATGGCCGACTCCAGTTTCGACATCGTCTCGAAGGTCGAGCGGCAGGAGGTCGACAACGCGCTCAACCAGGCCGGCAAGGAGATCTCGCAGCGGTACGACTTCAAGGGCGTGGACGCTTCCATCGCCTGGTCCGGCGAGCGGATCGAGATCCGGGCGAACTCCGAGGAGCGTGCCAACGCCGTTCTCGACGTGTTCCAGACCAAGCTGGTGAAGCGCGGGATCTCGCTCAAGGCGCTGGACTCCGGGGAGCCGCAGGCCTCCGGCAAGGAGTACAAGATCTTCTCCACCGTGAAGGAGGGCATCGCCCAGGACGACGCCAAGAAGGTCGCGAAGATCATCCGGGATGAGGGCCCCAAGGGCGTCAAGGCCCAGGTCCAGGGCGATGAGCTGCGGGTCAGTGCGAAGAGCCGGGACGCATTGCAGGAGGTCATCAGCCTGCTCAAGGGCAAGGACTTCGACTTCGCCCTGCAGTTCGTGAACTACCGCTGACCCGGTGACTACCGCTGACCCGGCGACCCCGCTGACTCGTTGAGCCGCTGGCTCGCCGAGCCGCCGAGATGCCGAGCCGCCGCGTCGTGGTTCGCCGGTTTCGCCTGTGCCTGCCCGCCGGTGCGTGGTGGGTGCCGGCTGACGGCTTCGGGCGGCGCCCCTCGGGAGGGGCGCCG
>NZ_BAAHCA010000670.1:0-2708 GCF_054776295.1 Streptomyces sparsus | reverse complement strand
GGCTGGTGGGTGCGCGACCACGACCCGGTGGCCGCGATGCTGCGCGGCGGCGCCGGTGCGCACGGCGACGCGCTCACCGCCCCGATGCCCGGCACCGTCTCCGTGGTGAAGGCCGCGGTCGGGGACAGCGTCACCGCCGGACAGACGCTGGTGGTGGTGGAGGCGATGAAGATGGAGCACGTCATCGCCGCCCCGCACGCCGGCACCGTCACCGCGCTGGACGGCACCGCGGGCAGCACCGTGGCGATGGACCAGGTGCTCGCCGTGGTGGAACCGCTCGCCGAGGAGGACGCCCCGTGACCCCCGCCCCCGACTCTCCCGCCCCGGACCCGTCCACCCCCGACTCACCCGGACCCGGCGCCGCCCCGGTGTCCGCCGGGCCGGAGGGGCTGCCGATGGCCGTGCCGGCGCCCGGGCTGCCCGCCCGGGTCCGCATCCACGAGGTCGGGCCGCGCGACGGACTGCAGAACGAGCAGGCCGTCGTACCCGTCGAGGTGAAGGCCGAGTTCGTGCACCGGCTGGCCGCCGCCGGCCTCACCACCGTGGAGGCCACCAGCTTCGTGCGCCCCGAGTGGGTGCCCCAGCTCGCCGACGCCGAAGCGCTGTTCCCGCAGGTGTCCGCGCTGATGACGGCCCCGCGGGAGGTCCGGCTGCCGGTCCTGGTACCCAACATGCGCGGCCTGCGGCGAGCCCTGGACCTGGGCGCCCGCGACGTCGCCGTGTTCGGCAGCGCCACCGAGTCCTTCGCCCGGGCCAACCTCAACCGCGGCGTGGACGAGTCGCTGGCCATGTTCGAGCCCGTCGTCGCGGCGGCGGCCGAGGCCGGCGCCGCCGTGCGCGGATACCTCTCGATGTGCTTCGGCGACCCGTGGGAGGGCCCGGTGCCGATCGAGAAGGTCGTCGCCGTCGGTCGCCGCCTGCTCGACCTCGGCTGCGACGAGCTGAGCCTGGGCGACACCATCGGCGTCGCCACGCCCGGCCACGTCGGCGCGCTGCTCACCGCCTTCCAGGAGGCCGGCGTCAGCGTCGACCGGCTCGCCGTCCACTTCCACGACACCTACGGCCAGGCACTGGCCAACACCCTTGCCGCCCTCCAGCACGGCGTCACCACCGTGGACGCTTCGGCGGGCGGGCTCGGCGGCTGCCCGTACGCGAAGAGCGCCACCGGCAATCTCGCCACCGAGGACCTCGTCTGGATGCTGCACGGCCTCGGCATCCACACCGGGGTCGACCTCGGCTGTCTCACCGCCACCAGCGCGTGGATGGCCGCCCGGCTGGGCCGGCCCAGCCCGTCACGCACCGTCCGTGCCCTCTCCCACAAGGAGCAGTGAACCGCCATGTCCCTGGACCACCGCCTCACCCCCGAACACGAGGAGCTGCGCCGCACCGTCGAGGCGTTCGCGCACGACGTCGTGGCGCCGAAGATCGGGGACTACTACGAGCGGCACGAGTTCCCCTACGAGATCGTCCGCGAGATGGGGCGCATGGGCCTGTTCGGCCTGCCCTTCCCCGAGGAGTACGGCGGCATGGGCGGCGACTACCTCGCCCTGTGCCTGGCCCTGGAGGAGCTGGCCCGGGTCGACTCCTCGGTGGCCATCACGCTGGAGGCGGGGGTGTCGCTCGGCGCCATGCCGGTCTTCCGCTTCGGCACCGAGGAGCAGAAGCGCGAGTGGCTGCCCCGGCTGTGCTCGGGTGAACTGCTCGGCGCGTTCGGCCTGACCGAGCCGGAGTGCGGCTCGGACGCCGGCGGCACCCGCACCACCGCGGTGCGCGACGGCGACGAGTGGGTGATCAACGGCACCAAGTGCTTCATCACCAACTCCGGCACCGACATCACCGGGCTCGTCACCGTCACCGCGGTCACCGGCCGCAAGGACGACGGTTCCCCGCTGATCTCCTCGATCATCGTGCCGTCCGGCACTCCCGGGTTCACCGTCGCCGCGCCCTACTCCAAGGTCGGCTGGAACGCCTCCGACACCCGGGAGCTGTCCTTCGCCGACGTGCGGGTGCCGGCCGCCAACCTGCTCGGCGAGGAGGGGCGCGGCTACGCCCAGTTCCTGCGCATCCTCGACGAGGGCCGGATCGCCATCTCGGCGCTCGCCACCGGCCTCTCCCAGGGCTGCGTCGACGAGTCGGTGTCCTACGCGAGCACCCGCATGGCCTTCGGGCGGCCGATCGGCGCCAACCAGGCCATCCAGTTCAAGCTGGCCGACATGGAGATGCGTGCCCACACCTCCCGGATCGCCTGGCGGGACGCGGCCTCCCGGCTGCTGGCCGGCGAGCCCTTCAAGAAGCAGGCGGCCATCGCGAAGCTGTACTCCTCGGAGAGCGCCGTCACCAACGCCCGCGAGGCGACCCAGATCCACGGCGGCTACGGCTTCATGAACGAGTACCCGGTGGCCCGCATGTGGCGCGACTCCAAGATCCTGGAGATCGGCGAGGGCACCAGCGAGGTCCAGCGCATGCTGATCGCCCGCGAGTTGGGGATGGACCGGCTCTGACAGCCGGCGGCTGCTGAGACAATCACGGGCATGGCGGAGCTCACTCAGCGCGGCGGAACCTGGACGTTCGACGGCACGGCACTGCGTCTGGTGCCCGGGCGGGGGCGCGGCGTGCACCCGCTGCGCACCGCGCTCGGCGAACTGACCGTGCCGCTGACGGCGGTCGGCGGCGTCTCCTACGAGGCGGGGCGCAAGGGCGGCCGGCTG
>NZ_BAAHCA010000669.1:0-2710 GCF_054776295.1 Streptomyces sparsus | reverse complement strand
CGCGCACCCGCGGGGCGGGTGTGCACGCCGTCGGCCCGCCCGGAGCGCCTCATGTGCCGGTCAGGTGCTCGGGGCGGACCGGGACGCGCTTCAGGGCCAGCCCGGTGGCCTGGCGGATCGCCGCGACCACGGCCGGGGTGGACGACAGCGTGGGGGCCTCGCCCATGCCGCGCAGTCCGTACGGCGCGTTCGGGTCGGCCAGTTCGAGCACGTCGACCGGGATCGTCGGCGTGTCGAGGATCGTGGGGATCAGGTAGTCGGTGAACGAGGGGTTGCGGACCTTGGCCGTCGGGTCGACGACGATCTCCTCCATCACCGCCAGCCCCAGGCCCTGCGTGGTGCCGCCCTGGATCTGGCCGACGACCGACTGCGGGTTGAGCGCCTTGCCGACGTCCTGGGCGCAGGCCAGTTCGATGACCTTGACCAGGCCCAGCTCGGTGTCGACCTCCACCACCGCGCGGTGCGCGGCGAAGGAGTACTGGACGTGGCCGTTGCCCTGGCCGGTGCGCAGGTCGAACGCCTCGGTGGGGCGGTGCCGCCACTCCAGCTCGACGTCGATCGCCTCGCCCTCCAGTACGTCGGCCAGGTCGGCCAGCACCTCCCCGCCGTCGGTCACCACCTTGCCGCCCTCCAGGAGCAGTTCGGCGGTGGCCCACGCCGGGTGGTAGGTCCCGAACCGGGCCCTGCCCAGCTCCAGCACCTTCTCCCGGACGGCCTCGCAGCTCTGTTTGACCGCACCGCCGGTGACGTAGGTCTGGCGGGAGGCGGAGGTGGAGCCGGCCGAGCCGACGCGGGTGTCGGCGGGGTGGATGGTGACCTGGGTGACGCCCAGTTCGGTGCGGGCGATCTGGGCGTGCACGGTGACACCGCCCTGCCCGACCTCGGCCATCGCGGTGTGCACCATGGCGACCGGCTCGCCGCCGATGACCTCCAGGCGGACCCGGGCGGTGGAGTAGTCGTCGAAGCCCTCGGAGAAGCCGACGTTCTTCAGGCCGACCGCGTAGCCGACCCCGCGCACCACCCCTTCGCCGTGGGTGGTGTTGGACAGTCCGCCGGGCAGCGCGCGCACGTCGGCCGAGGTGCCGTGCGCCTCGGTGCCGGTCTCCCACTGCTTCTCCGGCGGCATCGGCATCGCCTTGACCCGGCGCAGCAGTTCGGCCACCGGCGCGGGTGAGTCCACCGGCTGGCCGGTGGGCAGCAGGGTGCCCTGCGTCATGGCGTTCAGCTGCCGGAACTCGACCGGGTCCATGCCCAGTTCGGCGGCTAGGCGGTCCATCTGCGACTCGTAGGCGAAGCATGCCTGCACCGCTCCGAAGCCGCGCATCGCGCCGCAGGGCGGGTTGTTGGTGTAGAGCGCCACCGCTTCGATGTCGACGTTCTCGATCACGTACGGGCCGACCGAGAGGGAGGAGGCGTTGCCGACGACCGCGGGTGAGGCCGACGCGTAGGCGCCGCCGTCCAGCACGATGCGGCACGTCATGTGGGTGATCCTGCCGTCCCGGGTGGCGCCGTGTTCGTAGTGCAGCTTCGCCGGGTGCCGGTGGACGTGGCCGAAGAAGGACTCGAACCGGTTGTAGACCATCTTGACCGGCTTGCCGGTGCACAGGGCCAGCAGGCAGGCGTGGATCTGCATCGAGAGGTCCTCGCGCCCGCCGAAGGCGCCGCCGACACCGGAGAGCGTCATGCGCACCCTGTCCTCGGGCAGGCCGAGGACGGGCGCGATCTGCCGCAGGTCGGAGTGCAGCCACTGGGTGGCGACGTGGAGGTCGACGCCGCCGTCCTCGGCGGGCACCGCGAGGCCGGACTCCGGGCCGAGAAAGGCCTGGTCCTGCATGCCGACCTCGTAGTCGCCGGTGACGATCACGTCGGCCCTGGCCCGGGCCGCCTCGACGTCGCCGCGCACGATGGGCTGCCGGTGCACGACGTTGGGGTGCGGCACGTGCCCGGCGTGGTGGTCGTCGCGGCCGGGGTGCAGCAGCGGGGCGTCGGCGGCGGTCGCCGAGGCCTCGTCGTGCACGACCGGCAGGTCCGCGTACTCGACGCGGATCTTCGCCGCGGCCCGCCGGGCCGTCTCCGGGTGGTCGGCGGCCACCAGCGCCACCGGCTCGCCGTGGTGCCGGACCCGGCCGTGCGCCAGCACCGGCGTGTCCTGGATCTCCAGGCCGTAGTTCTTCACGTCCGTCGGCAGGTCGTCCCAGGTGAGCACGGCGTACACGCCGGCCTGCGCGAGCGCCTCGGAGACGTCGACCGAGCGGATCTCGGCGTGCGCGTGCGGACTGCGCAGTGTGTGGCCCCAGATCATGTCCTCGTGCCACATGTCCGAGGAGTACGCGAACTCACCGGTCACCTTCAGGTGGCCGTCCGGCCGCTGGGTGGACTCGCCGATGCCGCCGCGGGTCCTGCTGCCCTGGGTGAGGCTGGTGGGTGTGCGGGTGACGTCACCCATGGTCAGGCCCCCGTTCCGGCGGTCGAAGCGGTGTCCGGCTCGCTGCGGGCAGCCGCGAGGCGCACCGCGTCGAGGATCTTCTCGTAGCCCGTGCAGCGGCACAGGTTGCCCGACAGCGCCTCGCGGATGTCGGCGTCCGAGGGCTGCGGGCAGCGCTCGATCAGCTCGTCGGCGGCGACCAGCAGGCCCGGGGTGCAGAACCCGCACTGGACCGCGCCGGCGTCGATGAACGCCTGCTGGACGGGGGCGAGCGGAGCCGCCCCG
>NZ_BAAHCA010000668.1:0-2713 GCF_054776295.1 Streptomyces sparsus | reverse complement strand
ACCGCCGCCCAGCCGAGTACGGACCCGGTGAGTCCGGCCTCGCCGGCGGACAGCTCCGGCAGCGGGTACTCGTCCGAGGCGTCACCGGCCGCCTGCCGCATCCGGTGGGCGAGCGCGATCAGGTGTTCGTCGGCCGTCCTGAGCCGCTGCTGGGCGCGGGCCCGCGACTCCGCGAGGTGGCGCTCCACGGCCGCGAAGCGGCTGGTGTCGAACAGCCGGCCCAGCAACTGGGCGCGTTCCTCGGCGCCGGCGCGCAGGAACCGGGCGAACTCCCCCTGCGGCAGCAGCACCACCTGGCAGAACTGCTCCCGGCTCATGCCGAGCAGATCGAGGATCTCGTCGCCGATCTCCTGGTGCGAGCGGCTCAGCGCCTTCCAGGAGCCGGCCTCCGGGTCGTACTCGCGCAGCCAGGACTGGGCCTTGTCGGTGGTCCAGCCGCTGCCCCGCAGCTTGCGCCGGGGCTGCTCGGGGCGCCGGGTGATCTCCAGGCGGCGCCCGCCGACGGTGACGTCGAGCACCACCTCGGTGGCGGTGCCGGCCGGCGCGTGGTCGCTGCGCAGCCGACCGGGCCCCTGGCTCTGCCGGGCGCCCGGTACCGAGCCGTACAGCGCGAAGCACACCGCGTCGAGCACCGACGTCTTGCCCGCGCCGGTGGCGCCGTGCAGCAGGAACAGGCCGGCCGCGGAGAGGTGGTCGAAGTCGATGTGTTCGGTGGTGCCGAACGGGCCGAAGGCGGTGAGGGTGAGCCGGTGCAGTCTCAACGGTCCGCCCCCGCTGCCTCGTCGATCCGGGCGGCCTCGAACGCCTCGTGCAGCAGCGCTGTTTCGGCCGGGTCCGGTCCGCGTCCGGCACGGACGTGGGTGACGAAGTCGCGCGCGATCTGCCGGTCGTCGCGGCCCCGGACGCGGTGGGCGTACGAGCCGTTGGCCTGTTCCGGGGCGCCTTCGGGGTCGAAGGCGAGGTGCAGCAGGTGCGGGAAGCGGGCGGTGAGCCGGGCCATCGGCTCGGCGGGACGTGCCGGGTCGGTGAGGGTGGCCTCCACCCAGGCCCCGGTGTGTCGTTCCAGCTCCGCGTCCTGGAGCAGGTCCTCCAGGGTGCCCCTGACCCGGGCCAGGGGGCGGGGCACCGGGCAGTCGATCCGTTCGGTGCGCAGCTGACCGGCGGGGCCGAGGTCGACCAGCCACATCGACTTGCGGTGGGACGCCTCGGAGAAGGAGTAGGCGAGCGGCGAACCCGAGTAGCGCACGCGGTCGTTGAGGACCTGGCAGCCGTGGAGATGCCCGAGGGCGACGTAGGCCGGGCCGTCGAAGACACCGACCGGCACGGAGGCCACGCCGCCGGCGGTGATGTCGCGTTCGCTGTCCGAAGGGCTGCCGCCGGTGACGAAGGCGTGCGCCAGCACCACACCGCGGGTGTCCTCGGGGCGCTCGGCGAGATCGGCCCGCACCCGGTCCATGGCGGCGCCCAGCACTGCCGGGTGGTCCGCCCGGGGGGCCCGGAACTCGTCGCGCACCAGGGCGGGTTCGAGGTAGGGCAGGCCGTAGAACGCCACGTCGCCGTGCTCGTCGGCGAGCACCACGGGCGTGCCGCAGCCGGCCGGGTCGGTGCGCAGGTGCACGCCCGCCCGGTCGAGCAGGCCGGCCCCGACACCGAGCCGGCGGGCCGAGTCGTGGTTGCCGGAGATCATGACGGTGGGCACGCCGAGCGCGGCCAGCCGGTGCAGCACGTCGTCGAACAGTTCGACGGCCGGCAGCGGCGGCACGGCCCGGTCGTAGACGTCCCCCGCGACGAGCACCGCGTCGACGCGGTGCGTGCGGACCGTCGCCACCAGGTGGTCGAGGAACTCCCGCTGGGCGTCCAGCAGGCTCACGCGGTGGAAACTCCGGCCCAGGTGCCAGTCGGAGGTGTGCAGGAGGCGCATGGTCCACGACCCTAAGCCCCACCACTGACAGCGGGTGCGCGAACCGGCAACAGTCCCGAGCGGGGACGGGTCCGTGGCGTTCGGGTCCGGGGGCGTTCGCCGGGGCGCCGTGTCCGGTTCGGCGCGGGGCCGGTGCCCGGTTCGGCTCGGCCGACCCGTGCCGGCCGGTGTGCCCGCCGGTCAGCGGCGGGGCGGCAGCCGGTGCAGCGTCACGCGGGTCAGCTCGCCGTCGGCGGCCTCCGCCGTCATGTAGGTGCAGTACGGCTGCGCGCGTCGGTCGGTGGGTGATCCGGGGTTGAGCAGCCGCAGTGTTCCGCCGCCGGGACGGGCGGCGGCGGTGTCCCACGGGATGTGGCTGTGGCCGAAGACCAGCACGTCGGCGTCGGGGTACCGGTCTGCGCAGCGCTGCTCCCGGCCGCGTGCGGGGCCGGTCTCGTGCACCACCGCGAAGCGGACCCCGCCGAGTTCGGCGCGGGCGGTCTCGGGCAGGCGCTCCCGCAGCTCGTCACCGTCGTTGTTGCCGTACACGGCCACCAGGGTGCGCGCCCGCCGTTCCAGCAGGTCGAGGGTGGCGGTGTCCACCCAGTCCCCGGCGGGCACGACCACGTCGGCCTCGGCGACGCGGCTCAGCAGTTCCTCCGGGAGCTGCTTGGCGCGGCGCGGAAGGTGGGTGTCCGACATCAGCAACAGGCGCACCCGTTCAACGTACCCCGCGCCGGGTGACGCATCCTGTCGGCCGTGCGCCCGCTGCCGCCGAGCGCCCTGGGCGGCGAGCGGCGGGCCGGGGGCCGG
>NZ_BAAHCA010000667.1:0-2727 GCF_054776295.1 Streptomyces sparsus | reverse complement strand
GCAGGCGCGCAGCAGCCCGGCCAGTTCGCTCCCGCAGTCCCCGTCGAGGCCGCGCAGCTGCACGTTGCCGCGTGAGGTGAGGTGCAGTTCGCCGTCGCCCAGCCGCTGTGCGGCGTCCGCCAGGGCCCGTGCCTGGGCGGCGCCGAGCAGGCCGCCGGGCAGCCTGATCCGGGCCAGCGAACCGTCATCGGCCGTGTGCAGCCGCAACGCACCCGGGCAGGCGTCGTCACGCCGCCGGCTGCCGGGGGCAGCCTTCGGCTCGGACGGGACGGGGGTGGGCGGCATGGCGGCGAGCATACCGATGGCCCGTGCAGCCGTCCGAAAAGGTGTACGCCCGGTCCGCCCGGCCAGCGCTTACTATGCTCCTCGGCGGTCCGCATGGGCCGCCACCGCCTGCGACGGCGTACATGGGAGGAAGCCCGGTGAGAATCCGGCGCGGTCCCGCCACTGTGAGATCCGGTTCCGGCCGGACGAGCCAGGAACTCCCGCCGTCACTCACCGCCCGGGGCGCGGACCCCGAGGAAGGCCTGACGCCGCATGATCCTGCTGCTGTCGACGTCCGACACCGACCTGCTCAGCGCCCGTGCCGCGGACGGCCCCGTGCCGTACCGGCTCGCCAACCCGGCCCGCCTCACCCTCGACGAGCTGCCCGAGCTGCTGGAGGGCGCCGAACTGGTCGTGGTCCGGCTGTTGGGCGGCGTCCGCGCCTGGCAGGAGGGCCTGGACCTGCTGCTCGCCGGGGACCGCCCGGTGGTCGTACTCACCGGTGAACAGGCCCCCGACGCGCAGCTGATGGAGGCGTCCACCGTCCCCATCGGCATCGCCGCCGAGGCGCACGCCTACCTCGCGCACGGCGGCCCCGCCAACCTCGAACAGCTCGCCCGGTTCCTCTCCGACACCGTGCTGCTCACCGGCCACGGCTTCGCCCCGCCGGAGCCCGCCCCCGCCTGGGGCCCGCTGGAGCGCACCGCCCGGACGGACGCCGACGGCCCGACGATCGCGCTGCTCTATTACCGCGCCCACCACATGAGCGGCAACACCGCCTTCGTGGAGGCCCTCTGCCAGGCCGTGGAGGACGCCGGCGGCCGGCCGCTGCCGCTGTACGTGGCGTCGCTGCGCGCCCCGGAACCGGAACTCATCGAGCGGCTGCGCACCGCCGACGCGGTCGTCAGGACGGTGCTCGCCGCGGGCGGCACCAAGCCGGCCGAGGCGTCGGCCGGCGGCGACGACGAGTCCTGGGACGCGGGCGCGCTCGCCGACCTGGACGTGCCGATCCTCCAGGCGCTGTGCCTGACCAGCCCCCGCTCCGCCTGGGAGGAGAACGACGAGGGGCTCTCGCCGCTCGACGCCGCCACCCAGGTCGCGGTGCCCGAGTTCGACGGCCGCCTGATCACCGTCCCGTTCTCCTTCAAGGAGATCGACGCCGACGGCCTGCCCGCCTACGTGCCCGACCCCGAGCGGGCCGCCCGCGTCGCCGGCATCGCCGTGCGGCACGCCAAGCTGCGGCACATCCCGCCGGCCGAGAAGCGGCTCGCGCTGGTGCTGTCGGCCTACCCGACGAAGCACTCCCGGATCGGCAACGCGGTCGGCCTGGACACCCCGGCCAGCGCGGTCGCACTGCTGCGGCGCCTGCGCGCCGAGGGCTACGACTTCGGCGACGAGTCGGCCGACGGCGGCGCGGGAAGCGCCGGCGAGGGCCCGGTGCCGGGACTGGAGTCCGGTGACGGCGACGAGCTGATCTACGCGCTCATCGAAGCCGGCGGCCACGACCAGGACTGGCTGACCGACGAGCAGCTGGCCGCCAACCCGGTCCGCATCCCGGCCGCCGACTACCTGCGCTGGTACCGCCTGCTGCCGCAGGAACTGCGCGACAGCGTGGAGGAGCACTGGGGGCCGCCGCCCGGCCGCATGTTCCTCGACACCAGCCGCAACCCGGAGGGCGACATCGTGCTGGCCGCGCTGCGCCGCGGCAACCTGCTCATCCTCATCCAGCCGCCGCGCGGATTCGGTGAGAACCCGATCGCCATCTACCACGACCCGGACCTGCCGCCCTCGCACCACTACCTGGCGGCCTACCGCTGGATCGCCGCGCCCCGCGCCGAGGGCGGCTTCGGCGCCGACGCGATGGTGCACCTGGGCAAGCACGGCAACCTGGAGTGGCTGCCCGGCAAGAACGCCGGCCTGTCCGCCGCCTGCGGCCCGGACGCCGCGCTGGGCGACCTGCCGCTGATTTACCCGTTCCTCGTCAACGACCCGGGTGAGGGCACCCAGGCCAAGCGCCGCGTGCACGCCACGCTCGTCGACCACCTGGTGCCGCCCATGGCCCGCGCCGAGTCCTACGGCGACATCGCGCGCCTGGAGCAGCACCTCGACGAGTACGCGGCGATCTCCGCGATGGACCCGGCGAAGCTGCCCGCGATCCGCGCCCAGATCTGGACGCTGATCCAGGCCGCCCGCCTCGACCACGACCTCGGACTGGACGAACGCCCCGACGACGACGGCTTCGACGAGTTCCTGCTGCACGTCGACGGCTGGCTGTGCGAGATCAAGGACGCCCAGATCCGCGACGGTCTGCACGTGCTCGGCGGCGCCCCGACGGGCCCCGAGCGGGTCAACCTGGTGCTGGCGATCCTGCGCGCCCGGCAGATCTGGGGCGGCAACTCGGCGCTGCCGGGCCTGCGGGAGGCGCTCGGCCTCGACGAGTCCGCCGCCACCCGCACCGCCGCC
>NZ_BAAHCA010000666.1:0-2735 GCF_054776295.1 Streptomyces sparsus | reverse complement strand
CCCCGGCCCGGCCGCCGCGCGCCCCGTCCGGTTCCGCTTCCGCCTCCGGTTCGGGCTTCGTGTCCGCCGCCGCAGGCCGCGACTCGCCGAAGTCCGGGGGCGGTGCCGGGTCGTCGGCGCGCACCACGAGGAGGAGAACGGCGCTCACGGCCACAGCGACGCAGCACACGACGAACCAGCCGGACCGCAGTACGTGGCGCATGGGGACTCCTCCTCAGCCTGCTCGTCGATCTCGTCGATCCCGTCGGTGCCTAATCCCGCGCATCGACGACGCCAGGACGGGCCCCGGCCGGGGGTTCCCGGCCGGGGCCCTGGAACGTCCGGCCGGGAAGCACGACCGACCGCGGCCCGTCGTGTGGCCGGACGTCCGACCGGTCAACCGTGCTGTCCGGCCCGACGGCGGAGGACCAGCACGCCACCGGCGAGAGCCAGCACACCGGCCGCGCTCCCGGCCATCCAGGTGTCGGAGGAGTTCACTCCGGCGGCCGCGCCGTTGCCGCCGGCGTGCACGGCGTCGGGCGAGGAGTGCATGCCGCTGAACGTCTGGACCTTCAGCTCCAGGTTGTCGTCCTCGGCACTGCCCCAGGCGTAGACGACGTTGCTGGTGCCCTCCTTGAGGTCGAGGTCGGCCGGGCCGATCGCGACGTCCTCGGTACCGGCCAGGGTCACGTCGGCCTCGACCGTGCCGGCGTCCACCTCAACGGTCTCCTCGCCGGAGTTCTCCAGCCCCTCGAAGACGGGCGTGCCGCCGGCACGGACGTCCACGGCCGGGGCCGCGGCAACGTGCCGCACGGTCAGCCGGGACTCGCCGGCCGGTACGTCGGACACGTCGTTGACGAACGCGGTCAGCTGGGGCTCGCCGTCCGCGTTCAGGTGGGCCGCGACGGTGGCGTTGGCGCCCGCCGGGACCTCCACCTCCTTCTCGATGGCGGCGTCACCCTCCGGGTCCGCGCCGGCCTCGAACACCTGGATCTCGTAGGTGCCCGCGTCCAGGGCCTGCGGCTCGGCGAGGGTGCCGGGCTCGAAGTCGGGGAGCAGTTCGTCGCCGTTGGCGTACACGTCGACGGTCATGCCGGGCACGCCGTGGAAGACGGACACCATCGCCTTGTCGTCCTCGGCGGTCGGGGCGGCGCCGGCGGGCGTCGCCGCCAACGCGAGTGAGCAGGTGCCCACGGCGGCCACGATTGCTGCTGCGGTGCGCGAGTTCATCATCGGAAATCCCTTCGCGACGGTCCCCGAGCGGTACGGGGATTTGTCTACCTCTTCTTTTGACCCCGCCGAACTGGATGCAGGCGAGGCGGAGTTGCAGAAGAAAACGGTTCTGACGGCCGGAGTGCACCGGCGCGCCGCAGCCGGAGTCGGATGTCGACGGCCGAGGCGCGCTGGACACAGGACGGTGGGGACGTCCGGCCCCTCGCCGTCCCGCACACCGGTGCTTCTCCCTCTCGGGTCAAGCTGCTCTCCTTCCGAGGTCGGGCGTCCGGCAACGGGACCGGGCATCGGCGTCCGGCATCGGGGTCGGGCATCGGGGGCGGTCGGTCAGGTCGGCTCGCGGCCGGCGGCCGGACCAGGTCGTGCGGGCTGCCGCGCCTGTGCACCGGTGACCTGCCGGGAACCCGCACCCGTGACCTGCCTGGGCGCCGCGCCGCCGAGCGCGGCCAGGCGCTTCTCGCGGGACGCCTCCTCGCGGGACGCCTCCTCGGGGTGCCGGCTGCGCCAGTACGGGTTGTCGTGCGGCAGTCCGCCGCTGACCCGCCCGTACATGCCGAAGGTGAGGATCAGCAGCCCCATCACGAAGCTGAAGATGACGTTCGGCATGCGGAAGGCGAGCACGTTGGCACCGCGTTCCAGCACGATCAGGTGCACGAAGCCGCTGGCGACGAACAACCCGCCGATGGTCATGTTGAGCGTGGAGGCGAAGTTGCCGCCGACCACGGCTCCGCCGATCAGCAGCAGACCCACCACCACCGAGATCAGGCTCAGCAGCCCGTTGCTGGACAGCCCGGCGACCGTCTGGCCCGTCGTGTCGAAGAAGGCGAGCCGGTCGAGGAACCCGAGCGTTCCGAAGGCGAGCAGGATGAGGCCGCTCAGGGCGGCGCCGACCCGGTAGACCGTGGCCAGCCGGTGATCGGTCGGCAGTTCGTCGCTCAGTTTCATGACCGGCTCCTCGCGTGCGTGTGGATCCTCTTCGGTCCCCCGGCACCGCGGCGCTGTGCGCGGCGCCCTCCGTCACGTTCCGCCCCTGCTTTGCCCTGTCCTTCGTTCCACCGAGCCGTTTTGGATGGGTATCAGGTGATTTTTGTTGTTTCTCCTATGGTCGCGCTTTCCTTCTCGGTCCCGCCACCTCCGCGCGACCGGCCGCCTCGGGGCCGGGCCCGTGCGCGCGTTCCCTCACTGCGGGACGGAGGCCTCTTCCAGCACCCGGCGCAGCCGTTGCAGGCCCCGCCGGACGTGGCTCTTGACGGTGCCCAGCGGGAGACCGGTGCGCTCGGCGATCTGGACCTGGCTCAGGTCGTCGTAGAACGCGAGGGAGAGCACCCGGCACTGGGCGGGCGGCAGCTTGGCCAGTTCCCGGGTGACGAGCAGCCGGTCGAGTACGGCCTCGGTGTGCGGCTCCGAGACCGGGCGGGCCTGCTGCGCGCCGACCGCGGCCACGAGCGCGGTGCGGCGGGTGCGGGCGGTCAACGCGTCGGCGACCTTCTTGCGGGTGATGCCGACCAGCCAGCCGCCGAGCG
>NZ_BAAHCA010000665.1:0-2738 GCF_054776295.1 Streptomyces sparsus | reverse complement strand
TCCCGAACCGGCGGCTGGGCCTCACCGCTGCGACGCCCGGCCAGTGACGGCCCCGGGCCCACCGGCGGCAGCCCGAAGGCGGGCAGCCGCAGGGCGGCCCGGGCCCTGGCCCAGTACGCCATGACGTGTTCCTCGACCCGGGCGATGACCGGCTCGCACCAGGGCAGCGCCAGCAGGATCAGCAGGCCCGCGGCCCAGCCCAGCAGGACGTCGCTCACCCAGTGCGTGCCGAGGTAGACCGTGGTGGTGCCGACGCCCAGTGCGAAGACCGCGGCGAGCACGGACAGCCAGCGGCGGGCGAGGACGGTACTGGCCAGATATGCCAGTACGCCCCAGGTCACGACCGCGTTCGCGGTGTGACCGGAGGGAAATATATCGCCGGTCAGGAACATCTCGTTGCTGCCCATGGTGGTGGCGTAGTGCGGGCCCTCGCGGCCCATGCCCAGCTTCGCGGCGCCCACCGTCACGTTCAGCAGCAGCAGGGACACCCCCAGGACCAGCAGCGGGCGCAGGGTGCGCTGCCGCCAGGAGCGCCAGCCCAGCCAGGCCGCCACCAGCACCGCCGTCGGGCCGCGCTGGCCCAGCACCACGAAGTAGTCGAGGTAGGGGTGGAGCTCCGGCCACTGCTTGTACGGCCGGAACAGCATGACCTGCCAGTCCGTCCGAACCAGGACGGTCGAGCCCAGGACCGCGGCCACGATGGCCGCGTAGAGGCCCAGAGTCGCGATGAACAGCGACTGGCGGGTGACGCTCATCCCCGGGGCCGGGTCCAAGGGCCGCGCCGGCTCCTGCTCCAGGCGGGCGAAGATTCGGTCGGTACGCACTCAAACGAGATTACAGCGGGTGATGGCTCAGTCAGGTCGGACCGCGGTCTTCGTAATGGCGATGTGATGTGGAATGTGTCTCAACGGCGTCTTGGGAGCCGTCGTTTCCTGGGTGAAGCGGGGCGCGGCGTTTTTGCTTCGAAGGCTTTTCCGGACGAATCCCCGACGTGTTTTCCGGAGTGTCCGACGTAGTCCATCGGTGATTAACCCACGCGCTCCGAGGGGGCGTCGGCCGTGTCCCGGCTCGCGGCGGAGCCGCCGGTCACCCGATCGGCGGACGTTCGCGGACCGTCCAACCGGTGCACGCGACCACCGTCCCGCCGGCCGCGAACCGGCAGGGGCGCACGCCGGAGGCTGCCACCGGCCGACGGCACCACCGGCCGGGGCGGCGTACGCAGCGGTCCCGGACCGCGCCGGCACCAGTGATGTGCGGCACTTCGGGCATCGCCGCACTCGCGTACCCTTTCCTCCGTCACTCGCCCCTTGCCCCACCGGGCCGGACGCCTCTCCCGCGTCCGGCGTCCCCTCCGGTCCGCGGCGGGCGGGGCAGGAGGAGGTGCGCAGATGACAGGGACGACCACGGCGAAGACCGCTCGGACACCGGACGTCCCCGACCGGAGAGGCGGCCCGGCGGGCGCGCTCGGCAGCCGCTGGACCGTGCTCGTCATGCTGTGCAGCAGCCTTCTGCTGGTGGCGGTCGACGCCACCGTGCTGCACGTGGCGGTGCCCGCCGTCTCGGCGGACCTGCGGCCCAGCGCCATGGAGCTGCTGTGGATCGTCGACTGCTATCCGCTCGTCTGCGCGTCGCTGCTGATCCTGTTCGGCACGCTCGGTGACCGCACCGGGCGACGGCGGGTGCTGCTGTACGGCTACGCCCTCTTCGGTCTGGCGTCGGCGTTGGCCGTGGTGGCCACCTCACCGGGCGTCCTGATCGCCGCCCGCGCGCTGCTCGGCGTCGGCGGTGCGATGATCATGCCGGCCACGCTGTCGATCCTGCGCCAGGTGTTCCCCGACCGCCGCGAACGGGCGCTGGCCATCGGGATCTGGAGCGCCGTCGCCGCGGTCGGCGCGGCGCTGGGACCCCTGGTCGGCGGGGCGCTGCTGGAGTACTTCTGGTGGGGCTCGGTGTTCC
This sequence comes from Streptomyces sparsus, assembly GCF_054776295.1. Classification (NCBI taxonomy): domain Bacteria; kingdom Bacillati; phylum Actinomycetota; class Actinomycetes; order Kitasatosporales; family Streptomycetaceae; genus Streptomyces; species Streptomyces sparsus. Next base: position 782 of record NZ_BAAHCA010000665.1, on the reverse strand, counting down.
TGATCAACATTCCGCTGATGGCGGTCAGCATCCCGCTCGGCCGCTGGCTCGTACCGGAGTCCACCGGCGAGCGCGAGGGGCCGTGGGACGTGCTCGGCGCGCTGACGGCCGTGGCCGGGCTGGGCGGCGTCATTCTCGGCGTCAAGCGGATCGGCGCCGGTGAGCTGCTGTCGCCGCTCACCCTGACACTCCTGCTGGCCGGTGCCGGCCTGCTGACCCTGTTCGTCCGACGCCAGCGGCGGCGTCCCTTCCCGCTGATCGACTTCGCCGCGTTCGCCCGCCCGGCGTTCGGCACCGCGGTCGGCTGCATCGTGCTGACCGTGCTCGCCCTCGTGGGTCTGGCCCTGATCGCCGCCCAGTACCTCCAGCTGGTGCTCGGCCTCTCCCCGCTGGAGACCGGGCTCCGGCTGCTGCCGCTCTCCGTGGCGGCCATCGCCGCCGGGCTCGCCGGCCCCCGCATGCTCCAGTGGCTGGGACCGCGGACCATGGTCGCGCTCGGTTTCGTGACCACGGCCGTGGCGGTGCTCAGCCTGGTCTCGGTGGGCGAGCACGACCGGCCCGCGGTGCTGGTCGGCGGCTTCGTCCTGCTCGGCTTCGGCCTGGAGACGACGCTCTTCGGTTGTTACGAGTCGATGCTCAGCGACGCCCCGCCGCAGCAGGCGGGCGGCGCGGCGGCCGTCGGCGAGACCGCCTACCAGCTCGGCGCCGGGCTCGGCATCGCGGTGCTCGGCAGCGTGATGAACGGGGCCTACACCGCGGCCGTCCGCCGTACCGACGGACTG
>NZ_BAAHCA010000664.1:0-2741 GCF_054776295.1 Streptomyces sparsus | reverse complement strand
TGGACCGGCTCCGGGCGGCCGCCGTCACCGAGCCGGGACGGCTGCGGCTGATCGGCGCCGCGCTGGTGGCGCTGCTGCTCGCCTTCGGCGCGGTCACGGCGTGGCAGGTGACGGACCGGGCGGCGGACGCCGACGCGGTCATCCACCGCAGTCAGCCGCTGAGCGCCGACGCCGCGTACATCCACCGCTCGCTCGCCGACGCCAACACCACCGCGGCCAGCGGCTTCCTGGCCGGCGACAACGAGTCCGACGAGGTGCGCCGCCGCTACGAGAACGACATCAGGACCGCTTCCCGGCTGATCACCAAGGCGGCCGGCAACAGCGAGGGGTCGGCCGCCGCCCGGAAGCAGCTGGCCGTGCTCAACGAGGAACTCCCGGTCTACACGGGGCTGGTCGAGTCCGCACGAGCCAACAACCGGCAGGGGCTGCCGATCGGCGGCGCCTATCTGCGGTACGCCAACGACCATATGCGCGGCACACTGCTGCCGGCCGCACGCACGCTGTACGAGGCGGAGTCGGCCCAACTGCGGCGCGACCACCAGGACGCCAGGTCCTGGCCGTGGGCGGCGCTCGCGCTCGGCGTGCTGCTGCTGGCCGTGCTGGTCCGAGTCCAGCGCCGGCACTACCTGCGCACCAACCGGGTGTTCAACCGCGGGCTGCTCGCGGCGACCGCCGCCGTGGGGGTGCTGGTGCTGTGGCTGGCCGGCGGCCACGCCGTCGCGCGGGCCCAGCTGGACGCGTCCGACCGGGACGCCGCCCGCTCGCTGCACGTGCTCAACGAGGCGCTGGTCGCGGCCCTGGAGGCCCGCGGTGACGAGGGCATGACGCTGGTGGCGCGGGGCGCCGGGTCCGGCTACGAGCAGTCGTACCGGAAGAGCATGCGCAAGCTGGCCGGACCCGACCCGGAGGCCGCCGACGGCGGCCTGCTGGACGAGGCGATGCGGCTGGCCACCGACGAGGAGGGCCGGCTGCCCGTCCGTTCGGCGCAGCGGAACGCCGGCTTCTGGCAGTACCGGCACGGCGAGGTGCGCCGGTACGAGAACGACGGCGAGTACAGCACGGCGGTGGCCCTCGTCATCAGCTCCACGGGCACCACCGGGGAGACGTTCGACAAGGTGGACGCAGGACTGCGGGAGGCCATCGCCCACGAGCAGCGCCAGTTCAGGGCCTCGGCCTCCGCGGGACGCGCGGCTCTCACCGGGCTGGCCGTCGGCGCCGGGGCGGCCGTGCTGCTGGGGGCCGCCGGCGTGGTCGGCGGCATCGGACGCAGACTGTCGGAGTACCGGTGACGGGGGCAACGGGCATGGTACGCACAGCGGATCGCAGGTTCGTCGTCATCGCGCTGGCCGGGCTCGCCCTGGTCCTCGTCGTACTGGCCTCCACGCTGCTGTCGTACACCGGCACCGAGCACTCGGCGCCGGACACCCGGCGCCCCGGGGACCGCGCGGCACGACCTGCCGCGCCCGCCCCCGTCGAGGAGAGGTGCGAGGACGGCGAGGACCCGGCCGCGAGCCTGCGGCCGTCGGGTGAGGCGGGGCCCGCGGTGAAACGCATCCGCGAGCGCAGGCAGCTCGTCGTCGGCGTCGACCAGAACAGCTACCTGTGGGGCTACCGCGACCCGCACACCGGCGAGATCGACGGCTTCGACATCGACCTGGTCGAGGCGATCGCCCGGGACCTGCTGGGCCCGCAGGCCAAGGTCGTCTACAAGACGATCCCCACCGACCAGCGCATCCCCGCCATCACCGCACGCGAGGTCGACATGGTGGTGCGCACGATGACCGTCAACTGCGAGCGGCGGAGGGAAGTGGCTTTCTCCACGTCCTACTTCGAGGCCGGGCAGCAGGTGCTGGCCCCCCGCAGGTCGCGGATCGAGGGGTACGACGCCTCCCTCAAGGGCAGGAAGGTGTGCACGGCGAAGGGCTCCACCGGGGAGGCGGTACTGCGCAGGGAGGGGCATGGTGCGGAGGTCGTCACCGTGGCCAACCAACTGGACTGCCTGGTGCGGCTGCAACTCGGCGAGGTCGAGGCCGTCGTCACGGACAACGCGCTGGCCGCCGGACAGGCCGCGCAGGATCCCTCGGTCCGGTTGGTGGGAGAGCCCTTCACCAGGGAGTCGTACGGTGTGGCCATGAACCTCGACGACACGGACCTCGTGCGGCGTGTCAACCAGGTCCTCGACGACTTCCGCGAGGGCGGCCGTGCCAGCCCGTGGCGGACCTCCTACGACAGGTGGCTGGCCGAGGGCATGGCCGTGGACGACCCGCGTCCCCCGACGCCGAAGTACCGGGACTGACCGCGGTGGCGGGCGCGACCGCCCGCACACCGCACACCGGGGCGCCGCAGCGGCGGCCGGACAGCGCACAACGAGAGCAGCGAGGTGATCGATGGGGTCCGTCGGGTCCAGCGGTCCGGTGATGAGCCGGGAGGACGTCGACCGTGCACTGGCACGGCTCGGCGCGGAGCACGAGGCGATCGAGTCGTCACTGCTCGCGCTCCAGGACCACGCCGGGCGCCGGCTGCTGGAGGGTGCCGAACTCACCGGTACCACCAAGCACCGCTGGGCCTCCGCGGAGCAGGCCATCACGCTGCTGTGGACGCAGTTCGACCACTACACGGCGGCACTCTCCGCGGCCCGCGAGCTGCGCGGCGAACGCCGCTGGCCGAGCCGCGAGGACCTCGCGCGACTGACCGAGCTGCTGCGCGGCTCCGGGGTGACGATGGCCGCCGGGCAGCCCGGC
>NZ_BAAHCA010000663.1:0-2741 GCF_054776295.1 Streptomyces sparsus | reverse complement strand
CTGGAGGCCGCAGGCCGCGGCGTCACCGCCCGCGTCCCGCCATCTCGTGTACCAGTCCTCGACGGACCGCAGCACCGCGCGCAGCAGCGGATCGCGGTCCGTGCCGCCCGCCCCGGCGAGCAGCAGCGAACCGGCCTCCGGCACCGGCAGCTCGTCGGCGCGCAGGGAGACGTTCAGCCCGATGCCGACCACCACGGCACCGTGCTCGGCGTCACCGATCAGCTCGGTCAGTACCCCCCCGATCTTGCGTTCCGATCCGTCGACGTACGCCAGCAGGTCGTTGGGCCATTTCAGCGCGGTGTCCACGCCCGCGGCGCGGGACAGCGCGGTGGCCGTCGCCACCCCCGCCAGCAGGGGCAGCCAGCCCCAGTGGCGCAGCGGCACGCCGGGGCCGGGCCGGAGCACGAGGGAGAGGAACAGGCCGCTGCGGGCGGGGGCCGTCCACTGCCGGTCGAGCCTGCCGCGGCCCGCGGTCTGCCGCTCGGCGACCAGCACCGTGCCCTCCTCGACGGGCCCGGCGTGCAGGCGCTCGACGAGGTCGGAGTTGGTCGAGCCAGTCTCGGCGACCACCTCCAGTTCCGACCACAGGCCGTCCGGCCGGAGCAGGGCCCGGCGCAGGGCCGCCGCGTTCAGCGGGGGGCGGTCCAGGTCGGACCAGCGGCTGCCGGGACCCTCGTGCGGCGGCCTGTTCGGGGGCATATCGGGTGTCATGGGCCCACCCTAGGTGTGGCCAACGCCGCACCGCCGAAAAGTGCGCACGCCGATACGCTACGAGTCGGTAGGTTCCGCCTGCCGGTACCCCCGGTGTGCGGCCGGCGCCCGGCGTCGCCGCACCGCACCGCGGGGGCCGGCGGTGGCGCGGACCTGCCGGGAAGGTCCCGACCACGCAGCAGCGCGTGCCAGGCACCGCGAAACCGGGAGACGACCGGGCGGGGTCTGGGCGCCGAGGACGACTAGGAGCCGCTCCCCGTGTCCGAGCAGGAAAACCCGGCCCCCGGCATGCACCAGGGGCACACCACCGCGGGCAAGATCGCCGACTTCCGGCAGCGGGCCGCCGAGGCCACCCACGCGGGCTCGGCGCGCGCAGTGGAGAAGCAGCACGCCAAAGGCAAGCTCACCGCCCGGGAGCGCGTCGAACTCCTCCTGGACGAGGGCTCCTTCACCGAGCTGGACGAGTTCGCGCGGCACCGCTCGACCAACTTCGGGCTGGAGAAGAACCGTCCCTACGGCGACGGCGTCGTCACCGGCTACGGCACGGTCGACGGCCGGCCGGTGTGCGTCTACTCGCAGGACTTCACCATCTTCGGCGGCTCGCTGGGTGAGGTCTACGGCGAGAAGATCGTCAAGGTGATGGACTTCGCCCTGAAGACGGGCTGTCCCGTCGTCGGCATCAACGACGGGGGCGGCGCCCGCATCCAGGAGGGTGTGGCGGCGCTCGGCCTGTTCGCGGAGATCTTCCGCCGCAACGTGCACGCCTCGGGTGTGGTGCCGCAGATCTCCCTGATCATGGGCCCGTGCGCGGGTGGCGCGGTCTACTCCCCCGCGATCACCGACTTCACCGTGATGGTCGACAAGACCTCGCACATGTTCATCACCGGTCCTGACGTCATCAAGACCGTCACCGGTGAGGACGTCGGCTTCGAGGAGCTGGGCGGCGCGCGCACCCACAACTCGACCTCCGGCGTCGCGCACCACATGGCGGGGGACGAGAAGGACGCCGTCGAGTACGTGAAGGCGCTGCTCTCCTACCTGCCGTCGAACAACCTGTCCGAGCCGCCGGCGTTCCCCGAGGACGTCGACCTGGAGACGTCCGACCGGGACCGCGAGCTGGACACCCTGATCCCGGACTCGGCGAACCAGCCGTACGACATGCACTCCGTCATCGAGCACGTGCTGGACGACGGCGAGTTCCTGGAGACGCAGGCGCTGTTCGCACCGAACATGCTGACCGGCTTCGGCCGCGTCGAGGGCCGCTCGGTCGGCGTGGTCGCGAACCAGCCGATGCAGTTCGCCGGCTGCCTGGACATCGACGCGAGCGAGAAGGCCGCCCGCTTCGTGCGGACCTGCGACGCGTTCAACGTGCCGGTGCTGACGTTCGTCGACGTGCCGGGCTTCCTGCCCGGTACCGAGCAGGAGTTCAACGGCATCATCCGGCGCGGCGCCAAGCTGATCTACGCCTACGCCGAGGCGACCGTGCCGCTGATCACCGTGATCACCCGCAAGGCGTTCGGCGGCGCGTACGACGTGATGGGCTCCAAGCACCTCGGCGCGGACCTCAACTTCGCCTGGCCCACCGCGCAGGTGGCGGTGATGGGCGCCCAGGGCGCGGTCAACATCCTGCACCGCAGGGCGCTGGCCGCCGTCGAGGGCGACGAGGAGCGCGAGGAGCTGCGGGCCCGGCTGACGGCCGAGTACGAGGACACCCTGCTCAACCCGTACGTCGCCGCCGAGCGCGGTTACGTGGACGCGGTGGTCCTGCCGTCCGAGACGCGCCGGCACATCATCCGCGGCCTGCGCACCCTGCGCACCAAGCGGGAGCAGCTGCCCCCGAAGAAGCACGGCAACATCCCGCTCTGACGGACTAGGAGGCTGTGATGATCAAGGTCGTTCGGGGCAATCCCACCCCCGAGGAGCTGGCCGCCGCACTGGCGGTGGTCCAGGCCCGGGCGTCGGCCGCGGCGGCGGTGGAGCCGGGCGTGCAGCCCCCGCCGGAGTGGTCCGACCCGGCCCGCCTGGTGCCG
>NZ_BAAHCA010000662.1:0-2744 GCF_054776295.1 Streptomyces sparsus | reverse complement strand
GGCTCCGGGAGACACGCGCCCGGCGACCAGCTCCGGCTCCGGGCGGGACGTCACCCGGAGCCGCCGGCCCGGTGCGGCTCAGGCGTCGGAGCCGCCGAAGCGCTCCCGGTACGACTCCAGGTCCTCCTCGGTGATCTTGGCGAAGAGCACGGGCGGCACGGTGAAGGGCGTGCCGGCCGGCACCGCGTCCAGGGACCGGGCCTGCTCCGCGTCGACCCAGGGTGCGGTGTTGTCCGCCAGGTCGAACACGGACCGGAGCACCTTGGCGGAGGCAGGGACGAACGGCTCGGAGAGCACCGCGTACAGGTGGATGAGGTTCATCGCGGTGCGCAGCGTCAGCGCCGCCGCCTCCGGGTCGGTCTTGATCTCCAGCCAGGGGGCCTTCTCCTCCAGGTACACGTTGCCGGCGCTCCACAGCGCCCGCAGCGCCTGGGCCGCCTTGCGGAACTGGAGGGCGTCCATCTGCTGCTCGTACTCGGTGAGCAGTCCGGCGATCTCCTCGCCGAGCTGCCGCTCGGCGTCACCGGCGGCTGCACCGGCCGGCACGGTGTCGCCGAACCGCTTGCGGGAGAACGACAGCACCCGGTTGACGAAGTTGCCGAGCGTGTCGGCCAGGTCCTTGTTGACGGAGGCCGAGAACAGCTCCCAGGTGAAGCTGGTGTCGTCGGACTCGGGGGCGTTCGCGATGAGGAAGTAGCGCCAGTAGTCGGCCGGCAGCAGTTCCAGCGCGGCGTCGGTGAAGATGCCGCGCTTCTGCGACGTGGAGAACTTGCCGCCGTAGTACGTCAGCCAGTTGAAGGCCTTGACGTGGTCGACGCGCTTCCACGGCTCGCGGGTGCCGAGCTGGGTGGCGGGGAACATCACCGTGTGGAACGGGACGTTGTCCTTGGCCATGAACTGCGTGTACCGCACGCCGTCGGCGTCGGCGCCGTACCACCAGGACTGCCAGTCGCGTTCGGCCGGGTTCTCGTCGGCCCACTCCTTCGTCGCGCCGATGTACTCGATCGGGGCGTCGAACCAGACGTAGAAGACCTTGCCCTCGGCGGCCAGCTCCGGCCAGGTGTCGGCCGGGACGGGGACGCCCCACTCCAGGTCGCGGGTGATGGACCGGTCCTGGAGTCCTTCGGTGAGCCACTTGCGGGCGATGGACGACGCGAGGTTCGGCCACTCCCCGCCGACCTCGTCGATCCACGCCTCCACCTCGCCGGCCAGCTTCGACTGGAGCAGGAACAGGTGCTTGGTCTCGCGCACCTCCAGGTCGCTGCTGCCGCTGATGGCCGACCGGGCGTCGATCAGGTCGGTCGGGTCCAGCACCCGGGTGCAGTTCTCGCACTGGTCACCGCGCGCCTTGTCGTAGCCGCAGTGCGGGCAGGTGCCGACGATGTACCGGTCGGGCAGGAAGCGCTCGTCGGCGAGCGAGTAGACCTGCCGGATCGCCCGCTGCTCGATGAAACCGTTCGCGTGCAGGCTGCGTGCGATGCGCTGGGTGATCTCGACGTTCTGCGGCGAGGAACTGCGGCCGAAGTAGTCGAAATCGAGGCTGAACCCGTCGTAGATCGCCTTCTGCGCCTCGTGCTGCTGGGCGCAGAACTCGGACACCGGCAGCCCGGCCTCCTTGGCGGCCAGCTCGGCCGGCGTGCCGTGCTCGTCGGTGGCGCAGATGTACAGCACCTCGTGCCCGCGCTGCCGCAGGTAGCGGGCGTGGACATCGGCCGGGAGCATGGACCCCACCATGTTGCCCAGGTGCTTGATCCCGTTGATGTAGGGAAGGGCGCTGGTGATGAGGTGTCGAGCCATTGCGGCTGCTCCCAAGTCGTTACCGTGCGTGATGGTCTGCTCTGACAGATCTGACGGAGCCGCCAAATATCGTATCCGAGCGGGGCGGCCCGCCCGCGCGGCTTCTCAGCGCGCTCACCGGGCGGGACGGGCCACCGCTGCGACCGTCACGTCAGCGCAGCACCCCCGCCTCCCGGGCGGCGACCAGCCACTTCGGGAACTGCTCGGTCAGCGCCGCGTACAGGTCCGCGTCGGGGATCTCCCGCGGTTCCAGTCCGGCGTGCGTGAAGCCCGCGTTGTCCACCGTGCGGCGCTCGGGGACGGGCAGGCCGGTGTCCAGCTTGCGCAGGAAGTTCAGCCCTGCCGACTTCGGGTCGCCGAAGCCCACGAACTGCCAGAACAGCGGCTTGTCGGCGGCCTCGCACAACGCCTGCTCGGCGGCGGCCTTGCTGGTGGGGGCGCCGTCGGTCTGGAAGACGACCAGGGCCGGTTCGGTCGCGCCGGACGCCTCGTAGTGCTCGATGACGGCCTGGACGGCGCTGTGGTAGTTCGTCCGTCCCATGTGGCCGAGGTCCTCGTGCAGCTGCGCGACGCGGCCCTCGTGCCCGGCCAGCGCGATCTCCGCGACGCCGTCGACGTCGGTGGAGAAGAAGACGACCGGCACGGTGCCGTCGTCGTCGAGGTTCGCCGACAGGCCCAGCACCTGGTCGGCGAGGTGCTGGACGGTGCCGTCCCGGTAGTAGCGGCGCATCGAGCCGGACCGGTCGAGCACCAGGTAGACGGCGGCCCGCTGCCCGGTCAGGCCGCTCTTCTCCAGCGACACGGCTGCGGCCTTGTACAGGCTGACCAGGGCGGGGGCGGTGGCCTCCACCTTCGCCAGTGAGATCGCCCCGCCGGCCGGGGCGTCGGCCCGGGGGCCGGACGGCTCCGGTGCGGAGGGCGCGGCAGCGGGCTCGGGGGCGGTGGCC
>NZ_BAAHCA010000661.1:0-2757 GCF_054776295.1 Streptomyces sparsus | reverse complement strand
CGACTCCGCGCCGGACCGCGGGTCCGGCCCCTCGGACCCCGCGCCGGGCAGCGCGGGGCCCGCCGACGCGGAACCTGGTAACGGACCTGTCAGCAGCGGTGACCGGTGATCACCTGACGGCCTACCCTGGGGGCCGCACGGCATATCTTCTCGGGGGGCATGGTGGATCCGTCGCTCATCGGCGTCCGGCTGGCGTCAGCCGCTGTCTCGCCGCTGCTCAAGCGGCTGCTGGTGACGCCGGAGCCCGGCGCCGGGCTGGTGTCCGCACCGCTGCGGCTGTCGGGCTGGCTGTCGTTCCGCGGCGAGAAGCGCACCCTGGGCGAAGCCGAGCTGGACCGGCTGGTGAACGAGGTGGTCTCCGGAGCGGTCCGGTCCGCCGGGACGAGCGACGCGCCCTCCCCGGAGGTGCAGCGGGAGGTGGCCGACGCGCTGCGCACCGCGCTGCACCGGCTCGGCGACCTCGACATGGACGACGTGCAGGCCGTCCGGCTCGGCCCGGAGTCCCTCGCGTTGCGCGTCGGCCACCCGGGCGGGCTGTCCGCGGACGCCGACGCCCTCTTCCAGCCCCTGCTGCGGGCCGTGTGCCTGCACGTCCTGAACTTCTTCACCCAGCGCTCCACCTTCGTGGCCCGCACCCTCGTCGAGCAGACGACCAGCCTGGACCGGCTGGTCCGCAAGACCGACCTGCTGCTGGCGCGCATCCCGTCGCAGACCGCCGAGGACGCCCTCTTCGAGCAGCGCTACGCCGAGCACATGGCCCGCCGGCACGGTGAGCTGACCCTCTACGGCATCGACCTCCAGCACACCAGGGAGTGGCCGCTCGACGCCGCGTACGTCTCCCTGGAGGCGGAGTCCAGCGGCAGCGCCTTACCCGCCGAGCAGGCCCTGCGCGGCCACGACCGGGTGCTGCTGCGCGGCGGCGCCGGCTCGGGCAAGACGACGCTCGTGCAGTGGCTCGCCGTCACCTGTGCCCGCCAGCGGTACCACCCGCAGCTCGGCCACCTCATCGGCCGGGTGCCGTTCGTGCTGCCGCTGCGCCGGGTGCTGCACGAGGGCCTGCCGCCCACCCCCGACCGCTTCCTGCACGCCGTCCGCAGCAGCCTGGCCGCGGCCCAGCCGCCGGGTTGGGCGGACCGGGTGCTGGACGCCGGGCGGGCGCTGCTGCTGATCGACGGCATCGACGAGATACCGGACCGCGAGCGGGAGCAGACCCGCCGCTGGCTGCGCGACATGCTCGGCGACCACCCGGGCAACCTGTGGCTGGTGACCTCGCGGCCCTCCGCGGTCCGCGACGACTGGCTCACCGCGGACGGCTTCACCGAGTTGTCGCTGGCCCCGATGGACCGCTCCGACGTCGCCGCATTCGTCCGCCGCTGGCACACCGCCGCGGACGCCGGGGAGGAGCTGGCCGAGTCGCTGCTGGACACCCTGCGCACGCACACCGACCTGGGCCGGCTGGCCGTCAGTCCGCTCATGTGCGGCCTGCTGTGCGCCCTGCACCGCGAACGCCGCGGCTTCCTGCCGCACAGCCGCCGCGACCTCTACGACGCGGCGCTCAGCATGCTGCTGGAGCGCCGCGACACCGAGCGGGCGGTGCCGGCCGGCGCGACACTGCGACTGTCCCGGGAGACCCAGGTGCAGCTGCTGCAGAAGCTCGCGCACTGGATGATCCGCAACGACCGCACCGAGCTGGACCGGGCCGACGCGCTCGGGCAGCTCGAACGCGGCCTGGCGCACATGGCGCACGTCGACGCGACGCCGGAACAGGTGCTGGAGCACCTGCTGAACCGCTCCGGCATGCTGCGCGAGCCCGCTCCCGGCTGCGTCACCTTCGTGCACCGCACCTTCCAGGACTACCTGGGGGCGAAGGCGCTCGTCGAGGAGGGCGACTTCCCCCTGCTGCTGGGCAACGCGCACCAGTCGCAGTGGGAGGACGTCTTCCGCCTGGCCGTCGCACACGCCAGGCCCGCCGAACGGGCCCGGATACTCAACGGCCTGATCCTGGAGGCGGAGCCCGGCGACGTCGACAGCCTGCTGCGCCGGCTGTCCCGCCCGGCCGAGGTGACCGCGGCCTGGCCGGAGTTCCGCCGCATCGTGCTCGCCGCGGCCTGCCTGGAGCACGCCACCGAGCTGGACCCCGGCGTGCGCACCCGGGTGCTTGCCCTCACCCACCGGCTGCTGCCGCCGCCCGACGTGCTCACCGCCCGGCAGCTGGGGGACTTCGGCGGTCCGCTGCTGCTCGACCTGCTGCCCGGCCCGGAGGGGCTCACCGCCCGGGAGGCCACCCACGTGGTGGTGGCCGCGTCCCGCCTCGGCACAGACGCCGCCATACCGCTGCTGGCCCGCTACCGGGAGCACCCGTCGCTGAACGTGCGCCGGCAGCTGGCCTGGGCGTGGCGCTACTTCGACACCGACCGGTACGCGCACGAGGTGCTGGCCGGTCTCGACGACGGGGACCTCTACTTCACCGCCCACCACACCGGTCATCTGGAGGCACTGCGGTCACTCGGCGGCCGGGCCCGCGTCCAGCTCGCCTGGGAGTACGACCCGGCCGAGGTCCGCGGCCTACTGGACCCCGAGCGGCTGACGCACCTCTGGTTGCGGGACGGCTACCGGTCCTGCGACGGCAAGCCCTGGCTGACGGACTTCCCCCACCTGCGGGTCCTGCTGGTACCGGAGCTTCCCGGCACGGCCGACGCCGCGACCGTGCCGGCGGGCGTCTCGGTCGAGCAGCCCTCGGGCCCCGACCGGCCGACG
>NZ_BAAHCA010000660.1:0-2760 GCF_054776295.1 Streptomyces sparsus | reverse complement strand
CACCTGCTCCCCGCCCGCCTGGTGCTCGTCGATGCGCTGCCGCTCACCCCGAACGGCAAACTCGACCGCGCCGCACTGCCCGCCCCCGGCGATCTCCCACCCCGCGGCCCCGCACACCCCGAGCCCGCGGCCGAACCCGCCACACCGCTCGAACGCCAGGTCGCCGACCTGTTCGCCCGGCTCCTCGGCACGAGCCGGGTGCGCCCCCACGACGACTTCTTCGACCTCGGCGGAGACAGCCTGCGCGCCGCCCGGCTGGCCACCGCCCTCCGCGCCGCCCACCACACCGACATCGACGTCCGCGACATCTTCGACAACCCCACGGTCTCCGCCCTCGCGGCCCGGCTCACCGCCCCCGCCGACCCCGGAGAACCCGCCGCCGCACGCCCGGAGCGGATCCCGCTCTCCCACGGACAGCGGCGGCTCTGGTTCCTGCACCGCCACACCGCCGCCGACCGCGCCTACAACGTCCCCCTGACGATCCGCCTCACCGGCGACCTGGATCCGGTCGCGCTCGCCGCCGCCCTCGGCGACGTGACCGACCGGCACGAGATCCTACGGACCGTCATCGAGGAGGAGGACGGCAACCCGTACCAGCGGATACTGCCGCCCGAAGCCGGCCGCCCCCGCCTCGCCGAGACCACCGTCGATCCCAGCGAACTGCCCGCCCGGCTGGCCATCGCCGCCCGGCACGCCTTCCGGCTCGACCACGAGACCCCGCTGCGCGCGACCCTGTTCACCACCGGCCCCGGCCGGCCCCGCACGCTGCTCCTTCTCCTCCACCACATCGCCTGCGACCACACCTCGCTCGGCATCCTCACCGCCGACCTGGAGACCGCGTACGCCGCGCGGCTGCGCGGTGCGGCACCCACGGACCTGCCACCCCTGCCGTACCAGTACGCCGACTTCGCGCTCGACCGCGCCGCAGACCCCGCTCGCGGCTCCGCCGCCGAGGACGACGGCCTCGCCCACTGGACCCGCGCCCTGGACGGACTGCCGGACCGCATCGCCCTGCCCGTCGACCGAACGGCACCGCCGACGGACGACGGGGCCACCGCCGCCTTCCGGGTCCCCCCGGCCCTGCACCGGCGCCTCGCCCGGCTCGCCGCCACCGAACGCGCCAGCCTGTTCATGGCCGTCCACACCGCGCTCGCGGTCCTCCTCACCCGCCTCGGCGCCGGCACGGACATCCCCCTCGCCACCGCCGTCGCCGACCGGCCCGCCCCCCGGCTCGACGCGTCGGTCGGCTTCTACGTCAACACCCTCGTGCTGCGCACCGACACCTCCGGCGACCCCACCTTCCGTGAACTCCTCGGCCGGGTCCGTACCGGCGACCTGGACGCCTTCGCCCATCAGCACGTCCCGTTCGAACGGGTCGTGGAGGCCCTGGCCCCGCGCCGCCCCGAGACCGGTCCGCCCCTCTACCAGGTGATGCTGGTCCTCACCCCGCCACCCCCCGAGCGGCTCGACCTGCCCGGGCTGCGCGCCGAGGTCGCGACCGTCGCCACCGGCACCGCCAAGTGCGACCTGGCATTCAGCCTGTACGAGCGCCGCGGACCCGGGGGCGACGGCGAGGGCCTCGACGGCATGCTGGAGTACCGCACCGCCCTGTTCACCCCGGAGACCGCCCGCGCCCTGGGCGACCGCCTCGTCCGGCTCCTCACCCAGCTGGCCGACGCCCCCGACACCCCCATCGGCACCGCCGACCTGCTCGCCCCGGAAGAACGCGCTCACATCCTGGACCGCTGGAGCAGGACACCGGCCCGCCCCGCGCCGCCCGGCCCCACCCCCCGGAGCGTCACGGAGGGGATCACCGCCCACACCCGCCGCACCCCGAAGGCCGTCGCCCTGCGCTCCGACACGGAGACACTGACCTACGCGGAACTGGAGACCCGCTCCGACCGCCTCGCCGCGCACCTCACCACCGCCGGGGTGCGCCGGGAGACCCGCGTCGCCGTCCTCATGGAGCACGGCGTGCTGTACGCCGTCACCGCCCTCGCCGTCCTCAAGAGCGGCGGCGTCTATGTCCCCCTCGACGCCCGCGCGCCGCACGCCCGACTGTCCCAAGTCATCACCGAGGCGGACGCCGCCGTCCTCGTCGTCGGGCCCGGCCCGGCGCCCGGGAGGCAGCCCGCAGGCGCGCCGGTCGTCCTCGACGCCGCCGAGGCCCTGGCCGCGCCGCCTCCACGTAACCCGGCCGCCCCGGCCGGCCCCGCCGTCCCCGGTCAGCTCGCCTACGTCATCTACACCTCCGGGTCGACCGGCGTCCCCAAGGGCGTCGCCCTCACCCACGAAGGCATCCTCGCCCTCGCCGCCGACACCTGCTACGAACCCACCACCGCCCGCCGGATGGTGATGCACTCCCCGCACTCCTTCGACGCCTCCACCATGGAACTCTGGGTGCCCCTCCTCAACGGCGGCGAGGTCGTCGTCGCCCCGCCCGGCGACCTCGACCTGCGGACCCTGCGGCAGCTGATCACCGAGACCCGACCCACCAGCCTCTGGCTGACCGCCGGCCTCTTCCAGCTCGTCGCCGAGGAGGACCCCGGCTGCCTGGACGGCCTCGACGTGGTGTGGACCGGCGGCGACGTCGTCTCGTCCCGCGCAGTCCGTGCCGTCCGGCGCCACTGCCCGGACACCGCGATCGTCAACGGCTACGGCCCGGCGGAGATGACCACCTGCGCCGCCTGGCACCAGGTCACCGACGCCGACCTGGCCGCCGGCACGGGCCGCCGGGGCCTCCCCGTCGGCCGCCCCCTG
>NZ_BAAHCA010000659.1:0-2765 GCF_054776295.1 Streptomyces sparsus | reverse complement strand
GGCAGCACGGCGAGCGGCCGGACGAAGCCGGGTGCGCGGCGGCCCACGAGCAGGCCGGCGAACGCGCCGAGCAGCGGCAGCAGGGGCACGGGCACGGCCAGGGCGGTGATGCTCACGCGGTGGCCTCCGCCTTCTGCACGTCGGTCTCCCGCGGGGGTTGCCGGCCGTCGCCGGGGGGTGGCTCGGCGAGGTCGCGCAGCCGGTCGACGTCCGAGGTGCCGCGGTTGCGGTGGACCAGCAGCACGATGGCCAGGCCGATGCCGATCTCGGCGGCGGCCACGGCGATGGTGAACAGGGTGAGGGCCTGGCCGGCGTGCAGGGCGTCGCGCAGCCACACGTCGAACGCGACCAGGTTGAGGTTGACGGCGTTGAGCATCAGCTCGACGGAGATCAGCACCAGGACGGCGTTGCGTCGGGCGAGTACGCCGTAGAGGCCTACGGAGAACAGCAGGGCGGCCAGCACCGCGGGATAGGCGAGATGCATCAGCGCGCTTCCTTCTTCCGCCGGGAGGAGAGCACGATCGCGCCGACCAGGGCGGCGAGCAGCAGCACCGACAGCGCCTCGAAGGGCAGCACCCAGTGCCGGAAGAGCGCCTCGCCGACGGTGGCGGTGTCACCCTGCGGTGTGTCGAGGGTGAGGTAGGCGGAGCGGAACGCGTCGACGACGACCGTCACCAGCGTCACGGCGGCGACGAGCGCCACCACCAGCGCCACCGGGCGGTTGCCGGAGTCGGCGTCCGCGGAGCGGCCGATGGGCGCCTTGGTCAGCATCAGTCCGAACAGCAGCAGCACCACGACGGAGCCGACGTAGATGAGGACCTGCACCCAGGCGATGAACTCGGCGGTGAGCAGCAGGTACTCGACGGCGATGCCGCCGAGCGCCACCACCAGCCACAGGGCGGCGTGCACCAACTGGCGGGTGGTGACGGCGAGTACCGCGGCGCCGAGCGTGACGGCGCCGACCAGCAGGAAGACGATCTCCACGCCGGTGGGTGACAGGAAGCCGGGTGACTGTGCGGCGAGGAGCGCGGTGGCGGTCATGCCCCGTCCTCCCGGGGGTCCTGCGCCTGCTCCTGGGCCTGCCCGGCCTGGGGCTGCTCCTGCTGGGCCTGTTCCTGCTGGGCCTGCTGGGCGGCGAGCTTGTCGGCGGTCTTCTGGGCGGCGGCGAGTTCCTTGGGCTCCTCGGCCGCCGGGTCGAGCGGTGGCGGCTCCGGCACCGTCCACATCCACTCGCGCAGCTTGTCGCGTTCGTGGGTCAGTTCCCGGATGTCGGTCTCCGCGTACTCGAACTCCGGGGACCAGAACAGCGCGTCGAACGGGCACACCTCGATGCAGATCCCGCAGTACATGCACAGCGAGAAGTCGATGGCGAACCGATCCAGCACGTTGCGGCTGCGTTCCCGGCCGCCGGGGGCGGCAGCGGGCAGCGTCTCCTTGTGGGAGTCGATGTAGATGCACCAGTCGGGGCACTCGCGGGCGCAGAGCATGCAGACCGTGCAGTTCTCCTCGAACAGTCCGATCACGCCGCGGCTGCGCGCGGGCAGCTCCGGCTGGACGTCCGGGTAGTGCGCGGTGACCGAACGACGGGTCATCGTGCGCAGGGTGACGGCCAGGCCCTTGGCCAGACCGGAGCCGGGAAGGCCCATGACGTCTAGAACACCACCTTCACCACGCCGGTGAGCGCGATCTGTCCGAGGGCGAGAGGTACCAGCAGCGTCCATGCGAACCGCTGGATCTGGTCGGCGCGCAGCCGCGGCCAGGCGACCCGCATCCAGATCACCAGGAAGCAGAGCGCGCCGGTCTTCAGCAGCATCCACAGCCAGCCGAGCTGGTCGGACCAGGGGCCGTGCCAGCCGCCGAGGAAGAGCACCGCCGTGAGCGCGGACACCACCACGATGCCCGCGTACTCGGACAGCATGAACAGGGCGAAGCGCAGCCCGCCGTACTCGGTGAGCGGGCCGAAGATGATCTCCTCGGGGGCCAGCGGGGCGTCGAAGGGCGGCCGGTGCAGCTCGGCGACGCCCGCGGTGAAGAAGACGAAGGCGCCGATCAGCTGCCACGGCAGCCACCACCACTGCCAGGCGTCGAGAATGCCGGGCAGCGAGAGCGTACCTGCGGCCATCGCCACCGAGGCGGCGCTGAGCAGCAGCGGCAGTTCGTAGGCCATCAGCTGCGCCGCGGTGCGCATGCCGCCGAGCAGCGAGTACTTGTTCGCGGACGCCCAGCCGCCCATCACCTGGCCGATCACACCCACACCGAGCACGGCCAGGACGAAGAAGATGCCCGCGTCGATGACCTGGCCGACCACGCCGTTCGGCGCGATCGGGATGGCGATCAGCACCAGGAGGTAGGGGATCAGTGCGACGGCGGGCGCGAGTCGGAAGACGCGGCGGTCGGCGTCAGCCGGGACGACGTCCTCCTTCTGCGCGAACTTCACCCCGTCGGCGACCAGTTGGGCCCAGCCGTGGAAACCGCCCGCGTACATCGGCCCGACCCGGCCCTGCATGTGGGCCATCACCTTGTGCTCCGCCTGGCCGACGACGAGCGGCAGGGTGAGGAAGGCGATCAGGACGGCGAGCAGCCGCCAGGCGATGTCGAAGAACTCCATCAGCCCTCGTCCCCTGTCTGCTCACGGCGCCGGGGCGGCGCGTCCGGGCCCGCCTCGGAGGACGGTTCACCGGGTTCGGGTGCGGGCGCCGGATCGGCGGGAGCTGGCGCCGGATCGGCGGGTGCGGGCGCCGGGTCGGGGTCGGCGGTGGACGGGA
>NZ_BAAHCA010000658.1:0-2768 GCF_054776295.1 Streptomyces sparsus | reverse complement strand
TTCGCCGGACTCGCCTGCGCCACCGCCGGGGACACCGCGCTACTCCTCGACCGGCACCGGCCCGCGTTCCTGCTCGGCATGGCGGCGTTCCTCGGCACCCAGGTCAGCTACACCGCGGGTTACCTGCGGTTGGGCGCCCTCGACGGCATCCGCCGCCGGCCGCTCGCGGCAGCGGGCTGCCTCGCCGGCTGGGCGGCGGTCAACGCCGCGCTGGCCCCCTCGCTGGAACGGCAGCTGCGGCTGCCGGTGGCCGGGTACAGCCTGGCGCTGACTGCGATGGGCGTCGCCGCGCTCGGTGTCGGCGGCACGGTCGGTGCGGGCGCCGCCGCCTTCCTCGGCTCCGACCTGCTCATCGGCCTGCAGGCGGCAGGCGTCGACTTCCCGTCCCAGGAGGTGCTCATCATGGCCGGCTACCTGCTCGGGCAGTACCTCATCACCACCGGCTGGCTCGACCTGGCCGCCGCCCCGACGTGACACCGACCGCACCCGCACCCCGTCCCGCAGCCGCACTCCGCTGCCGGGGGAGGCGCACCCGTCGGGGGAGGCGCACCCGGGCGGGCGGGTTAGCTTCGGGGGGTGAACGAGACCACGTCCCCCTGCCCGGCCGGCGGAACGGCGGGGAGCCCCGCGCCGCCCACCCTCTTCGACTGGGAGTTCGCCGCCGACCCCTACCCCGCCTACGCGTGGCTCCGGGAGCACGCGCCCGTGCACCGGACCACGCTGCCCAGTGGTGTCGAGGCGTGGCTCGTCACCCGTTACGCCGACGCCCGGCAGGCGCTCGCCGACCAGCGGCTCAGCAAGAACCCCGGCCACCACAGCGAACGGGCGCACGGCAAGGGGAAAGTGGGCATTCCCGGTGAGCGCAGCGCCAACCTGATGACCCACCTGCTCAACATCGACCCGCCGGACCACACCCGGCTGCGGCGGCTGGTCTCCCAGGCCTTCACGCCACGCCGCGTCGCGGAGTTCGCGCCCCGGGTGCAGCAGCTCACCGACCGGCTGATCGACGGCTTCGCGGAACGCGGTGAGGCCGACCTCATCCACGAGTTCGCCTTCCCGCTCCCCATCTACGCGATCTGCGACCTGCTCGGTGTGCCCGCCGAGGACCAGGAGGACTTCCGGGACTGGGCCGGCATGATGATCCGGCACGGCGGCGGACCGCGCGGCGGGGTCGGACGCGCGGTGAAGAAGATGCGCGGCTACCTGGCCGACCTCATCCACCGCAAGCGGGACGCCCCCGGTGACGACCTCATCTCCGGCCTGATCAGGGCGAGCGACCACGGCGAGCACCTCACCGAGAACGAGGCCGCCGCGATGGCGTTCATCCTCCTCTTCGCCGGGTTCGAGACGACCGTGAACCTGATCGGCAACGGCGTGCACACGCTGCTGCACCACCCCGGCGAGCGTGACCGGTTGATGTCCGCGCTGGCCGTCGGCGACACCGGCCTGCTGGCGACCGGCGTCGAGGAACTGCTGCGCTACGACGGCCCGGTGGAGATGGCCACCTGGCGGTTCGCGACCGAGCCGCTCACCCTGGGCGGCCGGCAGGTCGCCACCGGCGAGCCCGTCCTGGTCGTGCTCGCGGCGGCCGACCGCGACCCGGCGAAGTTCCGCGAACCCGACACCCTGGACCTCGCCCGCCGCGACAACCAGCACCTCGGGTACGGGCACGGCATCCACTACTGTCTGGGAGCGCCGCTGGCCCGCCTGGAGGCCCAGACCGCGCTGGCGACACTGCTGACCCGGCTGCCCGATCTGCACGCGGCGGGCGATCCGGCGGATCTCCGCTGGCGGGGCGGGCTGATCATGCGCGGACTGCGTACGCTGCCGGTACGTTTCACGCCCGTGACCTTTACGTGATCTACACGACACTGGCTTGTGATGGACGGGTGTTCGAGGCTACGTTCAGCCGTCAGTCAGGGCAGCAGCCGCCGCCGGCCAGGTGTGCGGCTCGCAGAACCATCGCCACAGGACTGCCATAAGAAAGGCTTCCGCATGCTCTCCGGGACAGGCCGACACCGTCGACCCCGTCAGGCTCCTGCCGTCTTCGTCACCGCGGGGGTGACCGGAGCAGGCTTCGCGATGCCGTTGCTGGCAGCCTCCGGCGCGTCAGCCGCGGAGGCCCCCACCTGGGACCGGGTGGCCGAGTGCGAGAGCGGCGGGGTGTGGAGCTCCAACGCGGGCAACGGCTACTACGGCGGGCTCCAGTTGACGCTCAGCACCTGGGAGAAGTTCGGCGGCACGGCCTACGCCGACCGGCCCGACCTGGCCAGCCGCAGCCAGCAGATAGCGGTCGCCGAGAAGATCCTGAACAGCGAGGGTCCGGACGCGTGGCCGGGCTGCGCGGTGACCAGCGGCCTGCACGAGGACCCGACCGCGGTACCCGACATCGACCCCGGCGACCTGCCGGCCGCGTCGTCGAGCCCCGAGGCCGACGACACCTCGGCCGGTGCCACGCCCGGCGGGCAGTCGGAGAGCAGCCGGTCGGAGAGCGCCCAGCCGGAGAGCGCCCAGCCGGAGAGCACGCAGCGGGAGAGCACCCGGCAGGGTGGCGGCAGCACGCAGCAGGAGCGCGGGTCCGCGCCGACGGACGGGCCGTCAGGGAGCAGTCAGAGCCCCGCTCCTGACCGTTCCACTCCGGCCCCCGCGACGAGCGGTGCCCCCTCGACCGGAGCGAGCCCCTCCGACACCACGTCCCCGGCCGAGCGCGGGAAGTTACGTTCTCGCGGTCGCCTGCTCGACCAGGGTGCGGATCAACTCAGGCCGCA
>NZ_BAAHCA010000657.1:0-2775 GCF_054776295.1 Streptomyces sparsus | reverse complement strand
CGGTGGAGCGCTGCGCGAGCCGGGCGGCGACCGCCTCCAGGTCGCCGGTGCGGCGCAGCTCGATCAGCTCGGCCAGGTTCCAGGCGGCGGAGCCGACCACGCTGAAGCTGCGCGGCCCGCGTCGCTGCACCACGCCGCGGACCAGCAGCAGCCAGGAGTGGAAGACGGTGTGCGCGCACGCGGCGTGACTGTCCTCGAAGAACGCCAGGTCGGACAGCCCGGTGCCGTCGTCCAGCGTCACGAAGACGACACGGCGGCCGGAGCGGATGGGCGGTGTCTGGGTGGCGGCCTTGGCCCCGGCGACCAGCACGGTGTCGCCGTGCCGCGCCTCGCGCAACCGGCGGGCGGAGAGCACGCCGAGTTCGGTCAGGAAGTCGCGGTGGTCACCCATGAGGTGCCGGGAGGCGTCCATGCCGAGCACGCCCAGCTCGGCGTCGAGCCGCTCGTTCCGGTCGAGGTCGGGCAGGCCGGCGGGTACCGGCGCCCCGGCGTCCGCCAGCGGGAGCTGCGCGGAGCCGCCGGTCGGCCGACGGCCGCGGTGCAGTTCGGCGATCTGGAGCAGCAGGTCACGCCGGTTGCCGCCGAAGGAGTCCAGCGCCCCGACCCGGGCCAGGTTCTCGGCGACCGGGCGCGGCGGGCGGGCCCGGTCCACGAGGTCGGCGAGCCCGGAGTACGGCTGCCCGTCGGCGATCCGCCGCGCGTCGTCCTCGGTGATGCCGCGCACCTCACCGAGCGCCAACCGGACGCCCCACGCCCCCGATTCGGACTCCAGTTCGATTCGATAGGCGACGTCGGACCGGTTCACGTCCAGCGGCAGCACCGGCACCCCGCGGCGGCGGGCGTCCGCCAGCAGCAGACGCTTGGGGTACATGCCAGGATCGTGGGTGAGCAGCCCGGCGTAGAAGGCGGCCGGGTGGTGCGTCTTGAGCCACGCCGACTGGTAGGTGGGCACCGCGAAGGCGACGGCGTGCGCCTTGCAGAAGCCGTAGGCGCCGAACGCCTCGACGACCTCCCACGCCCGGGTCACCACGTCGGGGCGGTAACCCCTGGCCGCGGCCTCCCGCTCGAACCAGGCCCGGATGCGCGGCTTCAGTTCGGCGTGCGCCAGCGCGCGCCGGGTCTCGTCCGCGAAGGACAGCCCGCAGCCGGTCAGCACGTCGAGCAGGCCGATGACCTGCTCGTGGAAGACGACCACGCCGCAGGTGTCCGCCAGGACCGGCTCCAGGTCCTCGTGCGGATAGCGGACCGGCGCCCGGCCGTGCCGGGCCTCGATGAACGGCCGGACCATGTCGGCGGCGACCGGACCGGGCCGGAACAGCGAGATGTCCACCACCAGGTCGTGGAACCTGCTCGGCTGGAGCCGTCCGATCAGGTCGCGCTGGCCCGGCGACTCGATCTGGAAGCAGCCGAGCGTCTCGGTGGAGCGGATCAGTTCGTACGTCCGGGGGTCGTCGTGGGGCAGCGCGTCCAGGTCGGGGCGTCGACCGGTGGCCCGTTCCACCTCTCCCACCGCGTGCGCCATCGAGGACTGCATGCGCACCCCCAGCACGTCCAGTTTGAGCAGGCCCATGCGTTCCACGTCGTCCTTGTCGAACTGGGACATCGCGAAGCCCTCGCCGCTGGTGGGCACCACCGGGGTGCGCCCGCGCAGGGCGGCGTCGGACAGCAGGATCCCGCACGGGTGCATGGCGACGCCGCGGACCAGACCGTCCAGCGCCTCGACGAGCTCCCACATCCGGGGTCCGTACCGGTCGGGGTCGATGCCGCGCAGCTCGGGCAATTCGGCCAGCGCGGTCCGGGCGTCCCCGGCCCGGATGTGCGGGAACGCCTTGGCCAGCCGGTCCACCTCGGCCGGGTCGACGCCCAGCGCGGCGCCGACGTCACGTACCGCGTGCCGGACCCGGTAGGTCTCCGGCATGGCGACGGTGGCCACCCGCTGCTCCCCGAACCGTTCGAAGACCGCCCGGTACACCTCCAGCCGGCGGGCCGACTCCACGTCGATGTCGATGTCCGGCAGGGCCTTGCGCCGCTCGGAGAGGAAACGTTCCATCAGCAGGCCGTGGTCCAGCGGGTCGGCGGTGGCGATGCCCAGCAGGTGGTTGACCAGGGATCCCGCGCCGGAACCGCGGGCGGCGACGCGGATACCGAGCCCGCGCACGTCGTCCACGACCTGCGCGACGGTGAGGAAGTACGAGGCGAAGCCGTGCCCCTCGATCACCCGCAGCTCGTCCTCCAGCCGCTGCCAGTGCCGCACGTCCCGGTCGTACCGCCGGACCACCATGGCCGCGGCGCAGCGCGAACGCAGCACCCGCTCGGCGGTCCGGCGTCCCGCTCCGGCCAGGTGCGGCTCCGGGAAGTGCGCCGTGCCGACGCCGAGGTCGTCCCCCGAGTCCACCCGGCACTCGGCCGCGGTCTCCTCGGTCCTGGCCAGCAGCCGGTGCGCGTCCTGCCGCCGGAATCCGGCGGCGCCGGCGATCTCCTCGGCGACCTCCGCCATCTCCCGCGGCCCCTTCAGCCACCGCTCGCCCCGGTCCAGGCCGCGCCGGGGATCAACGGGGACCAGGCGCCGGGCCGCGTCGAGCACGTCGGCGACCGGTCCCTGACCGGCGTCGGCGTAGCGCACCGCGTTGGTCAGCACCGGAGTGACCCGCTGCTCGGCGGCCAGGCCGAGCATCCGGGCGGAGTCCCGCAGCTCCGCGGACCCCACCACCTCAAGGCGCAGGGCGGCGCCGAAGACCTCACGCCAGTGCCGCAGCAGCCGCGCGGCCCGGTCCG
>NZ_BAAHCA010000656.1:0-2788 GCF_054776295.1 Streptomyces sparsus | reverse complement strand
CACCCACGCGGCCGGGCGCCCCCGCGACCGCGGCGCCGGGCTTCCCGCCGCCCACGCGCGGATCGCGCGTCCCCCTCGTGCCGGGCGGGCATCTTGGTGTCCCTGGCACTGCTGTGCCTCCTGAGCAGTCACCGGTCCGCTAGAACCGGTACTTTGCGCGCACTTCTGGGAGGGGCACGGCCGCATGAAGAGAACGGCACGCATACGCACCGCACTGGGCGCGGGGCTCGCGGCTCTTGCCGTCATGGGTACGACGTTGGCCACTGCGAACGCCGCCGAACCCGGGGCGACCGGCGAGATCCGGGGCGCCGGCATCGGCAGGAGCATCAGCGGTGAGTACATCGTCGTCCTCAAGGACACTGCCGGCAAAGCCGGTTCGGGCAACCGGGAACGCCGGCTGCGCGACCGGGTGAGCAGTCTGACCGGACGGCACGGTGGTGCCGTCGAACGGACGTACACGACGGCGCTGGAGGGCTTCTCGGTGAAGGCCTCGGCGCGGCAGGCCCGTCGGCTGGCCGCGGACCCGGCGGTCGCCTACGTCGAGCCGAACCGCGTGGAGACCGGCGACGACACGCAGACCGACCCGGTGTGGGGGCTGGACCGGATCGACCAGCGCGACCTGCCGCTGAACCAGAGCTACGCCTACGCCGGTACGGCGGCGAACGTCACCGCCTACGTGGTCGACTCCGGAGTGCGCATCGGACACAGCGAGTTCGGCGGCCGGGCCCGCTACGGCTACAACTTCGTCGACGGCAACACCACGGCCAGCGACTGCCACGGCCACGGCACACACACCGCCGGCACGGTCGGCGGAGCGACCTACGGTGTCGCCAAGGGCGTGAAGATCGTCGCGGTGAAGGTGCTCAACTGCAACAACAGCGGTACCACCGCCAACGTGCTGGCCGGCTACGACTGGGTGGCGAAGAACGCGGTGAAGCCGGCGGTGGCCAACGTCAGCATCGGTGGCAGCGCGAGCGACGCCAAGGACGAGGCGGTGCGCCGCATGGTCGAGGCCGGGGTGACCGTCGCCGTCTCGGCGGGCAACAAGGCGACCGACGCGTGCACCCAGTCGCCCGCACGCGAGCCGAAGGTGATCACGGTCGCCTCCACGGCCAGTGACGACACCCGCTCCAGCTTCTCCAACTACGGCAGTTGTGTGGACCTGTTCGCGCCCGGCACGTCGGTCGTCTCGGCCTCGCACGCCAGCGACACCGGCAGCGCGACCAAGAGCGGCACGTCCATGTCCGCGCCGCACGTCACCGGGGCCGCCGCGCTGTACGTGTCGGCCAACCCGACCGCCACCCCGGCAGCCGTCACCGAGGCGCTGCTGGACCGCACCACCGGCGGCAAGGTCACCTCACCCGGTACCGGTTCGCCGAACAAGCTGCTGTTCAGCGGGCCCTGACGCCGCTGCCTCCGGTCCGGGCGCGCGGGCGCGCAGGCATCGCGCGTCCGGGCCGGATGGCAGTACGCACCCTTGGCCCACGACGGGCACGGGCGGGAAGGCCGTCCGCCGCACGGCAGGGCGGAGCGGCCGGGCTCTTCCGGCGAATCGGTGGGTCGCCTGACGGCGTGGTCGGCAGGGGGAGTCGGCGTCGCGGCGTGGGCCGCGCGTGAGTGCTGCCGCCGGGAGGGGAACGCCCCCGGTGGGGTGGCGAGCTGTACGGAGCGGGCGGCGCGGAGCGGCCGGTGACAGGTCCGGCCGGTGTGCGCGGCGGTCAGCGCCGCAGACGTGCCGGACGGTCCTAGCGGGTCGGCTTGCGCCCGGTGACGCCCAGGTGGACGAGCAGGGTGAGGCTCGGCTTCAGCTGGGCCTGCTTGACGCCCCAGCTCTGGAAGCCCTTCTGGTGGCCGGCGACGGAGGCCAGCATGGTGACGAGGGAACCGGCGAGGGCGGCGGCGCTGACGTCCTTGTCCACGCGGCCCTTCTCCTGAAGCCCCTCGATCACCTCGGTCAGCGACGTCGTGACGGACGTGAGGATCTTCATCCGGATCTTGTAGAAACGTTTGTCCCCTTCGGCGGCACCGAGGTCCACCACCCGCAGGATGGCGTCGTGGCGGCGCCAGAACGTCAGGAAGCCGTCCACCAGTTCCTCGGCCGTCTGCGCGCCCGCCTTGCCGGCCCACGAACGGCCGGCGACCAGGTTGTTGAGCGCCGAACCCTCCTTCGCCATCGACTCGGCGAGCTCCAGCACCGCTCCCTCCACGTCGGGGAAGTACTGGTAGAAGGTCGCCGGAGAGGTACCCGCCTTACGGGCGACGTCGATCACCTTGACGTCGCGGTAGGGCGATGAGCTGAGCATGTCGCTGAGGCAGTCGAGCAGCTTCTGACGCGTTGCCTGCCCGCGCCGTCCGGCCACCCGGCCGTCAACAGTTCGAACGTGTCCTGTCATGTCGTCAGCTTACCGACGGGTGATCGACGCGCGATCTGACCGCATGCAAATGGGTTTCTCCCTCTGCGGGGCGCTGTCCGGCGGACTAGCGTTCCTCCTGTACACGGCACGAAACTGTAGGAACCATGGGATATCCGACGGGCTGTGGCCCGGTAGGAAAGGACCGCGCGCATGGCTGAGCACGCCGAGGGTGCGCCCTGCTGGGCCGACGCCACCCTGCCCGATCTGGCCGCCGGGCGGCGCTTCTACGGCGAGCTGTTCGGGTGGACCTTCCCGGAGTACGCACCCGAGACCACCGCCGAGGACGACACCGGGCCCGCAGGCGCGGACGCGGACGCGGACGCGGACGACGCCGACGCCGCGGCCGGAGGCGAAGCGGACGCCGACGCCGAGTC
>NZ_BAAHCA010000655.1:0-2794 GCF_054776295.1 Streptomyces sparsus | reverse complement strand
GGCGGCCAGGGTACGGCGACGGGGGCCGGCTCGGGCGCGGGGGCCGGCGGTGTCCGGTCCAGGGTGTCGGTGAGCCGGCGCCGCTCCTCCGGCCCGGCATCCAGGGCGTCCGCCAGCAGGTGCAGGGTCTTCACCCGGTGGTCGGTGGACCTGCCGGTCTCGAGTCTGCGGATCGTGCGTACGCTCACCGCGGACCGCTCCGCCAACTGCTCCTGGGTGAGACGGGCGCGCTTGCGTAACTGGCGTAGCAGCGCGCCTGGTTGGTCCGTCATTCGGGCTCCCGCGTCGCACGGATACGGCAGCCCTGAGCGTAGCGTGACGACCGGTCACGCATGGCCGGTCAACCGGCCTGTTCCCTGAGCCGCGTGAACACCATCGTGACAACGGACCGGCGCCCCCGCCGGCACGTCACACGAAGGAGCACTACCGAATGGCATCCTCAACTCCACATCGGCTACGGGCTCTTGGCACGTCGCTCGCAGTCGCACTGGCGCTCACCGCACTCAGCGGCCCGGCCGCTCGGGCGGGTGCTCCCGCCGTCCCCGACTTCGCCGACGGGTTCGGCCTCCAGGTCGCCCAGCCGACCGAGGTGCACTCCGGTACCGACTTCACCCTCACCGTGACCACACCGCAGGTGTCCGGCCCGCACAAGATCCGCGTCTTCCTGCCCAGCGGATACGCCGCGAACCCGCAGAAGCGCTGGCCGGTCGCGTACTTCCTGCACGGTGGCGGCGGCACCGTGAACGACGCCGCGGCCGCCCCCGCCCTGCGCTCCGACAAGATGATCACCGTCGTTCCGGACGGCGGGCGCAAGGGCTGGTACACGAACTGGAAGATGCAGAACACCGTGCTCAAGGCGGCCAACTGGGAGACCTTCCACCTGGAGCAGGTCGTCCCCTTCATCGACGCCAACCTGCGCACCGTGCCCGACCGCGCGCACCGGGCGGTCACCGGTCTGTCCATGGGCGGATCCGGCGCCCTGCACTACGCCCAGGCCCGACCCGACCTGTTCGGCCACGTCGCCGCCCTGTCCGGTGGCCTCGACTTCGGAATGGCGGAGATCCGCGCGACGGTCGTCGCCACCGAGCTGAACCTGCCGGGCGCCTGGTGCGCGGTGAGCAGCGCCAGCGGGTGCCCGGACTACGGCCCGTACGTCGACAGCGACGCCATCTTCGGCTCGCCCTATCCGGTGTTCGGCACCGACCGCCTCTGGCGCGCCTACGACCCGGCGGCCCCTGCCAACCTGGCCAGGCTCGCGAACACCTCGATCACCCTCTACACCGGCGACGGGGACGTCGTCGACGCGCAGACCGCGCGCGCCGCCCGCACCGTCAAGTCCCGTCTTGACCAGCTGAACATCCCCAGTCGCCTCGTCGACTACGGCAACGGGAAGTCACTCGCACCGACCTGCGACGGCGGCCACAACTACGGCTGTTGGGCCCCGGCGTTCGCCGACTACGTACCGCGCCTGCAAGCCGCCTTCGCGGCCGCCGCGACCCGCTGACCACCCACGCCGGCACACTCACCACGCCCGTCACACTCATCGAGGAGAAGCCACCACCATGGCAGAGCACAAGCAGTGGAGCAGGGCGAAGCTTCCCGTCGTCATAGGCGCCGTCTGCGCGACCATGCTGACCCTGTCGGGCCCGGCGGCGGCCAAGGCCGGGACGACCGCCCAGGCCGGGGCGGCGGCCGACGAGGAGCACGCGGCCACGCTCGCGGCGCTCAAGAGGTTCCAGGCCGCCGCCGGCCCGGGGGCGGCCGTCCACGCCGGAAACGGTGACGACGCCTGGACCCTGTCCGCCGGCACCGGCACCATCAACACCACTCGTCCCATCCAGTCCGACGAGCACTTCCGCGTCGGCAGCCAGACCAAGACCTTCACCGCGGCGGTTGTCCTGCAACTCGTCGACGAGGGCGCGGTGTCGCTGGACGCGCCGATCGATGACTACCTGCCCGGCGTCGTCACCGGCAACGGCTACGACGGCACCCGCATCACCGTCCGCCACCTGCTCCAGCAGACCGGCGGCCTGGGCGCCTACAACCCGAACCCGCTCACCGGCACCCCCGAGGCGAACCCGGACGGCACGTACGACCTGGCCGCCTCGGTACGCAAGGGACTCAAGAGCCCACCGGTCGGCGCGCCGGGCGCCACGTTCAACTACTCCAACACCAACTACCTCGTCCTCGGCATGCTCATCGAGAAGCTGACCGGCCAGAAGGTGCACCAGGCCGTCACCGACCGGGTCATCACCCCGCTGGGCCTGGAACGCACGGTCTTCCCCGAACCCGGCCACCGCGCGCTGCCCACCCCGGCGGTCAACGGCTACCACGGGGGCCGGCTCGGCGGCCTGTACTTCTGGACCCCGGCCCTCAGCTACGACCCCTCCCTCTACAGCAGCGCGGGGGCGATCATCTCGACCCTGGAGGACATCACCGCCTTCTACCGGGCGCTGACCTCGGGCCAGGTGCTCTCGCCGGCGGGCCTCGCGGAGATGGAGAAGGTCCGGAAGGCGGCGCCTGACAGCGTCGGCGGCTACGGCCTGGGCATCGCCGAGTTGAAGCTGTCCTGCGGCGCCGCCGCCTGGGGGCACAACGGCGGCCTTCCCGGCTACCTGACGATGACCCTGGTGACCAAGGACGGCCGCTTCGCGTCGGTCGTGACCAACACGAACTTCGCGATTAACACACCGCTCAAGCAGCTGGACGAACTGCTCGACACGGCCCTGTGCAAGGACACGCCGAAGCGGCCCTGACGCGGCTGCGCGCTCACCGCCTGCCGCCGCAGCGGCAG